>JAYVOO010000486.1:0-4066 GCA_043757905.1 Oligoflexia bacterium | reverse complement strand
ATCCTCGGCTTGCCCGGCGTTCCGGGCAGGAGCCTTGTTGGGTCTCCTATGTGATTGGGCCTCGTGCGCGCGCCTGCTTCCCGAAAACACTCTGGCTCGATCTGCTCGCCCGGCAGGAATTGCCGTGCGGGACATTCGCCGGATCGTGGAGTGTCAGCTCTCCACTGCTGAATGATGCCCGCGGACTGCTCTACGAAGCAAGGCCACTCAAGTCGGCCCATGAGACTTTCTTGGTTTCCCAAGAGCTCTCCCGCAACCAGGGGCGGTCAGCCGAGAAAATCCCGAGACACGCCTTGGCCTGGCTTGAGCAAACCCGTGAACGGCTCTCGGAAAGCTTGCGCGGACCCGATGTCCTTGGAGTCTGCCGACACCTGCTGCTCTCGGAAGGAATGCGCGAGGATCCCGGCGGCATCCTCCGAGTCCTGGGCTTCGTGCATCTTCTGACTGCGACTGGAATCCACCTCCTGGCGCTCGCTGCGCTGTGGAGCGCATTGCTTTGTGGGCTGGGTTTCGGACCCACCCTACGCGGCGTCCTCGTGGGAGGGACGCTTTTTTACGCGTGGTTACTCTCAGGCGGGCGCCTTGGAATGCTTCTGCCTTGGGGGATCATTGCGATTCGCGCGCTAACCGGAAGGCTGGGCTGGAAACTCGGGCGATGGACTCCTCTGGTGCTGGTTGCGGCCTTCGCCTGGATGTGTCTTCCGAGCGCGAACCAGAATGGCGTCCTGTTTTACGCGGCCGCGGTCGGAGGTGGACTCTTGGGCCTGCAACTTCCCGCCTTGCCCCGGCATCTCGCGCTCGCTCTCGGTAGCTGGGCGGCGACGGCGCTCTTGGAGCTTCACACGTCCGGAATTCTCTCGGTCGCGACTCCTTTGCTCAGTCTGGTGACGCTTCCCTGGCTCAGTTTCCTGGTGTTTCCAGCCCTGCTCTTCTCAAGTCTCCCGGGTTTCGCAGGGCTCGCCCCCTGGATCGCGCGACTGAGTGGCGGGATCCTCCAGCCGATGCTCGACGCCTCGCTCTCGCTCCCCACGCTCTGGATGATCTCGTCCGGGGGGCTTGCGCTCGGAGCCGCGCTGGCGCTGGGGTTGCTCGCACTTCGAAACCGGATCGCCGTGATCCTCGGGCTCACAGTTTCCTTGCTCTTTGCAGCCGGAAATTTTTCCGCCCGACATTCCTTCGAATTTCCGCCCCAAACTTCCTCCCGTGCGCGAGATGTCGAGCAGCTGGATGTCGGCCAGGGAGATGCTGCGCTCGTCATCGGCGAAGACTCTCGAGCTGGGCTCATCGACACAGGCTCTGAACGGGCTCTCTCCGAACAAAGCTGGCTCGAGCTCTTGGCAAGCCGCGGAATCCACCGCCTGTCCTGGATTGCGCTCACGCATCTGGATGAGGATCACTCGGGCGGCTTGTTCACTCTCGCGCGAGTCACACCCATCGGCTGCGTCGAGACTTCGGAAGCCGAGCTACGCACTGAACGCGGAAAGCGGTTCGAGATGCGTCTCGCCCGCATAGGGATCCGCGCGCGAGGCTGGGGAGCCGGATGCGTTCCGTTTCCGGTGCACGGGCCGGCGATCGCCAAGGGCGCGGGGGGTCCGCGAAAAGCCAACGCCAATATGTCGGCCCTGCTGATCCCGCTCGTGGGAGGTGGCAACTATATTTCCATGGGCGATGCGGACCGCCGGGATGAGCGAACTTTTCTGCCCTGGCTGAAAAGCCGGCAGGAATGGAAAGGTACGGGTCCACGCATCCTGAAGATCAGTCACCACGGCTCCGAGACTTCAACGGAATTTGGATTTCTAAAGGAGCTCGATCCGGATCTCGCGTGGATCTCATCGGGTATGGGCAATCATTTCGACCATCCGCGTGCTCCCGTGCTGGAACGTATCTCGCTGCTGGGCATCCGAACCGAGCGCACGGATCAATCGGGGAACCTCGATGCGACTGAATCGCTTAAAGCAGAAGCCTTCCGCCATCGACCACGAGCACATCTCCGGTGACCCAGGATGCGTCCTCACTGAGAAAAAACCTAATCGCGCCGGCCACGTCTTTCGGCTCGCCCACCCGGCCAAGCGGGAAGGCAGCGCCGCGCTTGGCGTAGAACTCCTCCACCTCGGTTTCGCTCTGATGGTAGGCCTCGTGGAGAGGTGACTTGACGATGCCCGGGCAGACGCAGTTGACCGTGATGTTGTCCTTACCGAGCTCTTTGGCGAGCGTGCGGGTCATGTGGATCATCGCGGCCTTCGAGACCGAGTACGCAAGCGCGAAATGATTGGGCAGGATTCCGGCGGTCGAGGAGACATTGATGATGCGGCCACCGTGTGGGCTCTTCGCCATGGTCTGGACGACAGCTTGCGTGAGCAGGAACGCGCCCTTGAGATTGATATCGAAGGCGTCGTCCCAGGACTCTTCAGTGGTAGTCGAGATTCCGCCGAACGGATAAACACCCGCGTTGTTCACGAGCCCGTAGATCCCTTTGTAGGTTCCGGCGATTTTGTCCGCGGTTTTTCTGACCTGCGCGGCGTCGCTGATGTCGCAAGCGAAGATGCTCAGATTGTCCGAGGCGCCGCCCAGCTTGCCGGCTGCGTCTTCGAGCTTCGCGCGGTCCCGTCCCAGAAGCGCCAGCCGATATTGGCCAGTCGCAAGCAGCTGTTCTGCGAGCGTGTATCCAATGCCGCTTCCGCCACCCGTGATCACCACCGTCTTGAGGCTAGGTCTTTCCATGTCTCGAATATAGAGGCGGATGAGCGCTTAACTCCAGGTATTTCAAAAGCTTGCATTCAGATAGAAGACCATAGTATACTTAATTAATCGGATATTATTTGTGCGTCATGGGATCGTGTACTTTAGAATATCCAATGCTTTCAGGGGTTTAAAAATGGGGGTTCGAACGTACCAGATTAGCCTGGGCCATTTGCTAGCGAGCGTTTTGCTCGTTGCGGCCGTGAGCGCCTGCGCCCCGAAGCCTCCTGAGAAAACCTTCATTCAAGATTGCGTCCTGCCTGCGGACCAGGCAAAAACGCTGGCCGGGCGCTGGGCCCTGGCTCCCATACCCCTCGCGCTTCAAGGCGGCAAATACTCGGCCGAGGAAGTCGCCGCGATCCAGGCCGCCGCCGACACCTGGAACGAGTTCTCAGGCTCGGTACTCAAGGTCTCGCTAGTCGATTACGGGACGAAGGAGGCTTACAAGACAGACAGCTCCACCGGCCCTGCCGCCCCCGGAAGCTGTGGCCAGAAGATCCTGCTCGATCTAGGCGACGGGCCGATCTTTCGCGGTTCGGTCATCATCTTCAAGCAGCGCACGTGGCCGGCCACCTATCCTGAAGGCGCGATCGCGCTCACCTCGCAGTGCGGCCGTACGCAGAACGGCCTGAATAGCTACTACGCCTCGACGATCGAAGTCAATTACCAGAACTTCTTCGTGCCCGGAAAGAAAGCCCCCGACCTGCAGTCCATCATCACGCATGAGCTCGGGCATCTCGTCGGCCTGGACCACAGCTGCGTGGGTGGCAAGGTTGCAGGCAAACCGAACTGCAACAGCGGCGCCCTGGATCCCGCCTACTCCGAGGCTGTCATGTTCCCGGTCTTCTACTTCGATTCCCAGGGGCACGGCGAGACCAAGCGCGACCTGACTTCGAACGACCAAGGCCGCGCGAACTGTCTCTACGCGACGCCGGGCCAATAGGCCCTGGAGGTCGAGGCCATCGCCCCCTCCTCGATAAATATTAACTATTTATAATAGATGGGCTCGCGTCCAGAACTCAACCTTGACCGAGGCGAACCCCATGCGGTAGTGGGGAGGCATGAGAGCATACCCGTTCGCGATCCCCGTCCTTCTCGCCTCGTCTCTGACTTGGGCCGCAATCGGAACTTCCCATTTCGAATGCGTTTCGGTCTCAGACCTAGAAACTGCCGCGAACCCCGATATTCGCGTCACGGGAACGCGGGACTCGCAGGGTACAGTCTCCACGGTCGAACTCTTTTTCGAAGACCTGGACGACGGAACTTTTCACAGCTTCCTGAAACGCGTCGCTGTCCGCGCGGACAGCGCATACCAGCCTGCCGAAAC
>JAYVOO010000485.1:0-4078 GCA_043757905.1 Oligoflexia bacterium | reverse complement strand
TCAGACAATCAATGGTCTCTTTTGATAATCTATTGTCATCATGCTATCGTGCCGTCATGCCAACCGCCGACACCACCTCGATCTCGGGTAATATCCGCCAAAATATCCAGCGCCTGCGCGAGCTGCGGAACTTCTCCCAGGCCCAAGTCTCGCGGATGGCGGGCATCCCCCGGCCCACGCTCGCCAACCTCGAGTCAGGCTCGAGCAATCCGACGATCGCCGTGCTCGTGAGGATCGCGGCCGCCCTCGAGGTCTCGGTCGAGGAGCTGATCGGAGCGCCGCGCGCGCACTGCCGGCTCTACCGCGCGGCCACGCTCGAGTCGCGCGTCCGCCACGGCGTCGAAGTCCGGCGCGTGTTGCCCGACAAGCTCCAGAGCATGAACCTCGAGCGCATGGAGCTTCCCGCCCGCTCACGCCTGCCCGGCGTCCCGCACCGGACCGGCACGCGCGAATACCTGGCCTGCGAGTCCGGTCAGCTGGAACTGACTGTCGCTGGCGAGAAATTCCGACTAGTGCGCGGCGACGTAGTCGTTTTCCGTGGCGATCAAAAACATGCGTACTTCAACCCGGGCACGGGCGTCGCGATCGCCTACAGCGCGGTGCTGCTCGGTCCGGTTTGAGCCCTGGCGCGTCCTGTTTGGCCATCCGATCCGGGATTTGATAGAGTGAGAGAATGAAAAAAGCTCTCGCGCGCCGGATTGACGCCGCCCAAGGCAAGATGGAATGCGACCTCCTGATCCAGGGGGCCCGCTACCTGGATGTCTTCTCCTGCCAATGGCGCGAGGGGGACATCGCGGTCATCGACGGTGTGATCGTCGGGACCGAGCCCGGCCTGCGCGCGAAACGCGTGATCCAGGCACGAGGCCGGAAACTCGTGCCGGGCTTCATCGACGCGCACGTGCATGTCGAGAGCTCGTTGCTCACGCCCGCCAACTTCCAGGACGCGGTGCTCGCGCGCGGGACGACAAGCGCGGTCTGCGACCCGCATGAGCTGGCGAACGTGCAAGGTGTGTCGGGCATCGAGTATTTCCTCGAAAGCTCCAAACTCCTGGACCTGGATCTCTGGGTGATGCTGAGCTCCTGCGTGCCGGCGACCCATCTCGAGACGAATGGCGGCGGCACGATCGGTGCGAGCGAGCTCGCCCTACTTTCCCGCCATCCGCGCGCGCTTGGCTTGGCCGAGATGATGAATATGCCCGGCGTGCTTCACGGCGAGGACTCCGTGCTCGACAAGCTCGCGGGCTTCGCCGAACGGCCGATCGACGGCCACTGTCCGCTGCTTCGCGGCCATGCGCTCTCCGCTTACGCCGCTGCGGGCATTTCGAGCTGCCATGAGAGTTCGGAGCTGGCTGAAGCAGCGGAAAAACTCACCAAGGGGATCGCCGTCTGGATCCGCGAAGGCAGCGTCGCGAAGGACTTGGACGCCCTCGTCCCGCTGCTCTCGCTCGCGACTTCGACGAGCCTCGGCTTCTGCACCGACGACCGCAACCCGCTCGACATTCTGAACGAAGGCCATATCGACCATCTCGTGCGGCGCTCGATCGCGGTTCACGGCGTCTCGCCCGAGGTCGCGTTCCGCGCGGCTTCGTGGAGCGTGGCCCGCCACTACGGACTGGACCGCGGGTGGAATCGCGCCGGCGCGATCGCACCCGGATATCTTGCCGACCTGGTCCTGCTCGAGGACGCGGATAGCGTTTCGATCGCGGAAGTCTTCAAGCGCGGTCGCGCAGCTTCGGAGCTCGGTGGCGCGAAGGGAATTCGCGGCCAGGCTGGTAACAGCATCCGCGCCGTGCTGCCGGAGCGCGCGAATCTCGAGGGGCCGTCGGGCCAGGTGCACGTCATCGACATCATCGAAGGAAAGATCATCACGGGCCGCGAGGTGGCGGCGCACAACGCGCGCGGCGTGCATCGCCTCTCGGTGCTCGAGCGGTACGGGCGCGGCACCGCCCCAGCCAACGCCTACGTCCGCGGCTTCGGCGAGTCTTTTCACGGCGCGATCGCGTCGAGCGTCGGCCACGACAGCCACAACCTGATCGCGGTAGGCGATCAGTCTGAAGATATGCGTGTTGCGATGGCAAGCCTGATGGAATGTGGGGGCGGCTTCGCGATCGCGCAAGACGGCAAGCTGCTCGCCCGGCTGCCGCTTCCGATGGGCGGCCTCATGTCGGAGTCCTCGCCCGCCGAGCTGCGCACGAAGCTCACGGAGCTAAAAGCGGCAAGCCGCTCGGTTGGATGTGAGCTCAGTGAGCCATTCCTGCAACTCGCTTTCCTCAGTCTTCCCGTGATCCCCTCGCTCAAGCTTACGGATCGCGGCCTAGTCGACGTGGATCAATTCAAGATCATCGACGTGCGCGCGTCCTAAGCGCTTGAAGCGAGCGGCTATTGCTTCCCTTTGACCGCTATGACTCAATTGTACTAGTATAAAAAATATGGCAGTCCTTACAGATCCGGAGAAGAGCTCGACTGACGAGCTGTCGATGACGAGTTACGCGGTCCTGGGGCTTCTCAGCACGGGGGAGATCACGGGATACGACCTTTTGAAGCAAGCTAAGCTGAACATGAGCTTTATCTGGGAACCGACGAAGAGCCATGTCTACCGCGAACTGAAGCGGTTGGTCACGCTTGGCCTCGCTACTGAGCGCGACGTCGCGCAAGAGCATCGCCCGGACAAACGGCTGTTCAAGATTACCCCCCAAGGATCAGAAAGCTTCAAGAGCTGGCTTGAGCGCTCCGAGCTGGAGCCCGAGAGCGTGAAAAGCCCATTTCTGCTGCAGTTCTTTTTTGGCAGTCAGGTCGACCGCCCGCTGCTCATTCAGCGTATCGAGAAGTACCGCGAGAACGTGCGCTCGGAGCTGAATTTTCTCGAGGACCTCGGCGCCCGGCTGAAAGCTCGGACCGAGCAGCTGATCCAATACCTGACGTTGCGGGCCGCGGTCCACCGCCGGAACTCGCTGCTCACGTGGGCCGACGAAGCAATTCAGACGCTAAAAGCCAATTCCTGAATTCTTGATTGGGGTACCCGCGAGGCGCGGAACATGGATTGCACTCCATCCGTCCCGGAGGACTACCCCATGCGTACCGACTTCAAGAAAATCTCCGACCAAGTCATCGTCATTACCGGTGCCACGAGCGGCATCGGCCTCACCACCGCCCACTTAGCGGCCCGGCGAGGCGCGAAGGTCGTCGCATCCTCTCGCAATGAGTTCGAGCTCCGGAAGCTCGTCTCAGAAATCCGCGCGCAAGGGGGCGAAGCGACCTACTCCGTGGCCGATGTCGCCGACACGGAGGCCGTCCAACACCTGGCCGACGTGGCCGTGCAGACCTTCGGCCGGATCGACACCTGGGTGAACAACGCGGGCGTCACGATCTATGGCAAGCTGACGGAGATCGGAATGAACGAGAAGCGCAGGCTATTCGACGTGAATTTCTGGGGCGTGGTGAACGGCTGCCGGGCCGCGGTCCCGCATTTGCGTGAGCGGGGCGGCGTGATCGTCAACATCGGCAGCACACTCTCGGACCGCACGATTCCATTGCAGGGAATCTATTGCGCCTCGAAACACGCAGTCAAGTCGTACACGGACGCGCTCCGGATGGAGCTCGAGCGGGACGGCGTGCCGATCGCCCTGACTCTGGTGAAGCCCGCGGCCATCAACACGCCCTACACCCTCCACGCGCGTAACCACCTGGGCACCGCCGCGACCAATCCACCGCCGGTCTACGCGCCCGAAGTCGTCGCGCGCGCGATTCTGAAAGCCGCCGAGAGCGGTCCGCGGGATCTCTTCGCGGGTGGCGCGGCCAAGCTGTTCTCGTTGATGGAGAAGTACATGCCGCGGACCACGGATCAGCTGATGGAACGCATTCTATTCCAGGCGCAGAAGAAAGTAGGCCCAGTGCCGTCGCAAGACAGTCTCTTCAGCTTCCCGCCAAAGGAAGGATGTGAGCGCGGCGATTACCGCGGGCTGGTGTTCAAACACAGCGCGTACACGGCGGCCTCTCTGCATCCGCTTGCAACTCTCGCCACGCTGGGAGCGGCGATCGGAGCGGCAGGCTTGCTCGCGACAGGCGTTCGGCGCGGAAA
>JAYVOO010000484.1:0-4083 GCA_043757905.1 Oligoflexia bacterium | reverse complement strand
CCCAAGGCTGTAGCCTGAGACGCAAGCTCTCACTCCATAAATTGACGGCAGCTTTCGAAGCGGAGTAACCACCGGAGTTTTGGGTGGAGCGCATTGCGGAAATGCTGGAGATCGAAACGAGCTGGCCAGCCTGTTGGCATTGCATCGGCTTCACGAATGGGACGAAGGTGTTAATCAGGCCAAGGTAGTTGGCGTCCATGTTCTCTTTGGCGATCGCCATATCGTCTTGGATTTCATCGTTTACGATCGCGACACCGGCATTGGCAATTACAAGATCGATTGAGCCTGCCTTCTCGAGGAAATCCAATGCGACCGCGTTCATGGCGACCGAGTCCTTCACGTCGACCTGATACACGAAGACTGTGGCTTTCAGGGCGCGGCAGCGCTCTGCAACAGCATCCAGCTTCTCCCGACTCGATCTACAGGTCAGCCCGAGCGTGACGCCGGCAGCGGCATAGAATTCGCTGAGCGCCTCGCCGATTCCGCGAGAGGCCCCCGTGATAAATACAGTTTTCGGGCTCATATTTGACTTCTCCATGAGACATACCTGACCTGCGTACGTCCTACCAATGAAATCACGGCAGGGGCAAAATGGGATTGAGATGTCAGCTAAAGATTGGGCCTGTAGGGTGGCGAAAGATATGGCATGAAGTTTGGGTGGGCTTGGGTTGAAATCTTTGTTTGTTCTGACAGGTATTTGCCCTGTATGTAAAGTTAAAGTCTACAGCGGAATTTGGCGGTACTACACCCTGATCCAGTTCAGTACATGGCGTCGGGGTCAATTCGAATGGATTGGCTCTACCGTTCATAACGATTGAGAGAAAGATATGGGGATTTCGGCCCTAAAACGTTGGGCGATTGATTACCTGCCATGGTTTTGGGTAGTTTCAGGGCTGTGTCTCATCTTGATCTACTGGGGCTGGATTCGGCCCGCCACTGTCCTTGGATACACGGGCGACTTCTGTAACGACGTAGTTCGCCAGATTCAGGAGCGGAATCTGCGCACCTTAGGTGCGCTCTCATTCCACTCCGACCTGGTCATGGCGCCGTTTGGTACTTCCGTTCCGTTCATGTCTTGGACGATCGAAAGGGATTGGATCGGAGCCTATCTCTGGCGGTGGGTGCCTTCATTTCCATTTCTATGGGTATATTACGGGGTTTCGCTGATTTCGAGCTTCGCAGGCGTGATGTTTTTTCTTCGAAAGTTAGGTATCCAGTGCCTCAAGAGTGTCACGGTACTCGCAATCGCGGTCGTTCTCTTTCATATCCCAAGGCATTTTAAGACCTGGCACCATTTCGAGCATCTGCCCCTCCACTGGGTCTACCTCTCGTTTTTCTTAGACGCATGGATCTGGAAGCGGCTCTTTCGAGAGGGCCGCTGGACGCTCTCATCCGAGGTCTGGAGGGCTCTTTTTCAGCTCGGGGTGTTTTGCTCGACTGGATACCTTTGGGGGGTGACGGTCCTCGAATGGTTGATCCTGCATGGTTTTATCCTGTTTTTTGTCTTTCGGAGACGCAAGACAGTCGACGGGAAGCCTGGCTTACGGATGAATTTGGATTTCGGACGGGCCTGGATTCCAGCCCTCCTCTGTGTGGGTCTTGCGGCATTAGAGTACCGCTGGTTCCTTCCGCTTCTCCATGAAGTCCGGCTGTTTGGCCCGGGCGCGGGTACGGCCCCTTTGGGTTTTAGGGCTAATCCGTTGATGGTTTTTCGCCCGCTCTGGCTAACGCCGTCTTGGCTCTCCACGCTCGACCGTTCTGAGACGGTCGTCTCAGTCGGTTGGTTTTTGGTTTTGCCAGCGCTTGGAGCGCTGTGGATGGTCGGGCGAAAGCGAAGTGGCCCGGGTATCGGGGCGATCGGCCCCTTCTTGGCGCTCTTGATCACAGGTTTGTTTTATATGTGTGGGTTATTCCCACAGGCTCTGAGGCATCTCTTGCCCTTCATGGATTATTTTCGAGTCGCGAGCCGTTGGGGACTTTTCCTTCCGATGATCTTGGGCGTGATCATTGCGCTCGGATGGGAAGAGTTAGTTCGGGCCGTTCGTTCGCTCGCGGTTAGGCGCGGCGCAAGAGTGCTGGGTGTTCTATTCTTGGCCTCGACACTGGTGGAGGCTTCTCTCCTGCTTCGCGTGCCCACTGACGGATTGCCTCCACTCAGCGCGTCGATGTTGGATGTACTTGAAAAGGTGCGCGTCGCACCTGGAGACACCGTTCTGGATCTTCCGTTCTGTGTTGCAGGCGGGAATGCCGTCTGCTCGGATGAGCAGTGTCCACATTATCCTGCTTCGATCGCGGCTTCCTGTTTTCGGCAATGGCATGGCAAGAAGTCTTACGGCTTCTATGCCTCTCGGATGCTGCCCGCCCAATGTGAGATCTATCATCGGGCTCCCTATACCTCCTTGTTCGATGCATGGAAAAAGGAGCGATGCCTGGCTCCCGGAGAGTGGGACGAGCTCTGCAAGTATCTGGGTTCTCAGTCTGCACTCTCGGCGATCCTGGTCTATCCAGATCTCTGGAAGTCCATGAGCGTGCCAGCCTGTCGAAAGGAGCTTGAACGGCGGCTCGGGGCTCCGTTGGCCACTAGTTCATTCTTCACGGAAGGTACGCGCGGAAGCGCGGGGGCGGTGCCTACCCGAGTCGAGCTTTTCGCTCCTCAATGCCGACCTGGACTTGGTCTAAAATAAGTCGCCGCGCCAGAGCGACTGAGCGAAATCCAAAAAAGGGAAGATCTCGATCCCATCATCAGTTTTACGGCGCTTAGCCTCGAGGCAGACCAAGATGCGCCGTCCTAAGGAGGGGTGATCCTCCTTGAGGTGCCTCAAGCCCTTTAAGTCATCGGTCTGGATCTTGGGTCGAGCCTTGGCCTCAATGCAGACTTGAAAATCGTTGATCACAAAGTCGACTTCGATTCCGCTCGCGAGCCTCCAGTAAGAGAGCTCCGCAAAGGTTTCTGAGTAGGCGTTATAGGCCGCTAGCTCATGAAAGACCCAGTTCTCGAAGGCCTTGCCGAAAAGCTCCGAGCCGGGTTGAATCTCTCCTCGTTTAGCCAAATGATTGACCACCCCAACATCGAAAAAATAAAACTTGGGTGCGCCAATCACTCTTCGCTTGGGTCGTTTCGTGTAGGCCGGAAGCCATCTGCCGATCAGGGTGTCCTCAAGGATTCCGAAGTGCGCCTGAACGGTATGGCTTGATACTCCGCAGTCTCGGGCGATCGTCGAGAAGTTGACAAGTTCCGTGTCCGAAAGAGCCGCCATAGCCAGAAACTTGGAAAATCCGGCTACGTTTCGAACTAGGGCCTCGGCCGCGATCTCCTCCTTCAAGTAGTCCGAGACGTATGCGTTGAGGAGTCTTGCCGGTGATTCGCTCAGGTAATGCCTCGGCAAATAACCATGATTGAGTATCTTGACGAGCTCGAAGTCTTTGCCCAGTTCCGCAGAAACCAATCCATGCAGCTCATACCGGACGGCACGGCCTCCCAAAAGATTGGCATGTCCACGTTTGATCTTCCGCGCGCTGGATCCACAGAGCGTGAAATGTAGCCCGCAATTCTCGATTAGCCAGTGAACTTCGTCCAGGAGTGCTGGCACTTTTTGGATCTCATCAATGATGACCATCGGCTGATGGGAACCCGCACCCTTTCGATCTCCGAGCTGCTCAGTGCGGAGCCATTCTGGGTTTACCATGTAACGGCGATACTCCTCGGCCTTGAGCAGGTCGATCAGGAGCGCTCCCGGGTAGGTTTTGCGAAGGAGCGTGGATTTTCCGCTCTGTCTTGGCCCCCACAGGAAGAAAGACTCGGTGGGGCGTTTAGGTAAAGCCAACTTTCGTGTGAACATTAACTTCATATTATCATGATAATATGAAGGGGTGTATCTATTTATATTCTGTGTGCCAAGCCGTCGTCCGGGGTTGAGAGGAATTCTCTGTCACAGCTCGGATCAGTTGACGAGCATAGTTCCGCCACGAACGTTCCTTCAAATTTGCCGGCGGCAAAGTCCTTGGGCTCCGGATAGCCGCTTCGATTCCGGCGGCGACCGAACGGGGTTCCATCGGATCGACAAAAATCCCGCATCTTCCTGC
>JAYVOO010000483.1:0-4084 GCA_043757905.1 Oligoflexia bacterium | reverse complement strand
CACTCTGGACCTCCGCTCCCGGTGGTGAGAGCCTGCTCATCGCGCCCCTCAACATCTCGGCTTTCGTCAACGAGCTTTGCGACGGATTCGCTCCCGAGCTTCTCGTCCGCGCTCGTGACGTCGACGTGCAGCTTTTCGATACCGCGCTCCTCCGCTCGAGCTGGGCGGTCTTCGCCGCGCTCCACCTCGGGCACTTGGAGCTGCGCTTCCTGAGCCGACTCCGTGACCGCGTTTTCCATTCGAGCCTCTACGGCGTGGCCGAGGACGCGGAACAATCAGTGGGCAAAGACCTCGAGACGCTCGCCAACTTCTCTTACGAGACGATCTTCACCGGAGCCGTAACCACCGGTGTCTGCCCGATCCTAAGCGACGCCTTCGAGAGCCCCGACCCGAAGGACAGCAAGCTGATGCAGAAGATGGAATCCCGAATGAAACGGGTCCAGGAGCTCGCGAGTGCCTAAAGACGCGAAGTTCTCACCGAGATCGATCGACACCTTCGGAGTCTCCGGACTTTTAGGCGACCAGAGCGAGGTATTTTACGAAAACCTCTTCAGCACGCGCCACATCGGGCGCGTCTCGGACCTGATCGCGGCCAAGCTCCGCGAGGCTGGTCTGAGCGAGATTCGGCTCCGCACGGTCCTGCTTTTCACCGCCTTCGAAGGCGCGCGCGCGAAGATGCTCGAGACCGAGCAGCCTTACGAGGATCCAATCCAAGTCGAATGCGGGATCGACGAGGAAAAGATCGCGATCGGCGTCTCGTTCGCGACCGGCGGGACCTGGACTCCGGCGCTCGAAGGGCTGGAGACGCGCGTGACTGCCGGCACTCCGTCCGACGAAATCGAGCACCAGCTCGCCGCCCTCTGCCGGACCGCAGATGCGGTGTTCCTGAAAATATCCTCCGATGAGAAACGCGTAGAACTCGCCGCCGTGATGCTCCTTCGTCGGCCCGCCTCGGCGGCGGAACGCGTCCCCACGCTTACGATATCGCGCGTCGACATGGAAGCGCGCAAGGAATCGCCCAAGCCGCAAGTTTACACCGAGCTCGGTGATCTCGATCATGCCGCGCTGTTGAACGCCGACACACGCGGCGGACTCCGCTCGATCGCGGGCGGCGAAGGTGCGGGCGGCGAAGGTGCGGGCGGCGTCGCTAGCGGTGGAGACATTGCGCGGATCTCGGGCGGCACTTCCCTCAATGACGCGGACGCGGAGGAACTTGCTCGATTCCGAGCTGACTCTGCCCATGCTGCCGACCAGGAAATGACTCGGGTCAAGGGCGGAAGCGCGGTCGAAGATGCCTCCGCCACGACCGTAGGGCCTTACATTGAGCGCATTCACGTGCTGGAGACGCGCATCGCGGAGCTCGAGGAGCAAGGTCCTGTCTCGGCCGCCGTGCGCGGTTACTCGGGATTCAGCTTGAAAAAGTTGTGGCCTTTCAAAAAATCGGGAGCTGCCCATGGCCCCGAAGAGGCTCTGCTTCGGGGAGCGGATACGTCCGAAGCCGAGGCTGTGGTCAAGATCTTGGGAAGCGCCGATGAGGCGGAGCCTGCCACGCTGGTCAAAGGTACGCCATCACCCGCTGAAGAAACCACTACCGTCGAGAGCCTTGCCGCCGCTGAGAAAGAATCCCTCGCGGCCGCCGCCGCCGCCGCTCAAGCGGACCCCGAAGAGGCCGATAACGAGATTGACCTGCCGAAGCTCCGCGACCCGCAGGAGATCGTCTCCGATGCACAGATGAGCATCTTAGAGTCGGAAGTTCACGCCAAACGCCTGGCCGAAGAGATCAACGAAGGTGAATTTGACCGTGTGGTCCAGCGGGCGAAGAAAGAGCTCGTCGACATCAAGAAGCTCGTCCCCAACGAGACGGCCCAACGCTGGATCAACGGCCTCATGGAGAATCTGATCTCGGAGAAGTCGCGCCTCTACGAGATGTCGCTCGCGCTGAACGCCAATCTGCGGAAGAAGGAACTCGATTTCAAGGTGCAGGAGCAAAAACTTCTCGCCGAGCTCCGCGCCCGCGACTCCCTGGTCAAGAAGAACAGCACCGCCCTCGTGCACGCGCGCGACAAGCTCGCCAAGGTTGCCCTTCAGATGGAGAAGCTCAAGGTCGGCGCCGCCACCAGCAAGGACGATGCACAGTTTAAGCAGCGTTACGGGATGGCGCAAAAGCTCCTCGCCGCCTCGAAGAAGGACAACGCCGAATTGCTCGCGAAGATCATGGACCTAAAAGGCCAGCTCACGAAGAACCGCGGGCCGTCGCCGGCGGAATTCATGGCGCTGAAATCCAAGAACGAGCGCTCGATGAAGCAGATCGAGGAGCTGAGACGCTCCAATCAGACTTACATGGAGCGCCTGAACGCGAACAAACCTTTGAGCCCCGCCGCCGCCGCCGCA
This sequence comes from Oligoflexia bacterium, assembly GCA_043757905.1. Classification (GTDB taxonomy): domain Bacteria; phylum Bdellovibrionota; class UBA1018; order UBA1018; family UBA1018; genus JAYVOO01. The sequence continues at coordinate 1,693 of JAYVOO010000483.1, read as the reverse complement.
GCCGCCGCCTCGGCTGCCGAGTCCACCAAAGCCCGCGGCCCCAGCGGCCCGCAAACTGAAGAATTGCGAAAAAAGCTGGAGCTCGCCACCCGTAGCGCGAACAAATCCCAAGTAACCGTTGATCTGCTCACGCTCAAAGTCGAAGAACAGGACAAAGAGGTCGCCCGCCTCAAGCGCGAGCTAATCCGCGTGCAGAACGATTTCCGCAAGAAAGCCGCGATCTCGGGTACGAGCGGCGGCAACACCGGCAACCCTCCGGCGGCCGCCTGAGGCCAGCACCTTTGCCTTGCGTTTGGCCGCCGCGAATGTAGAGTCGCGCCGAGTAACCCAAGATGCTTCGAGTACTCTATCAAGATGAGTTTTTAGTCGCGATCGACAAGCCCGCGGGGTTTCAGGTGCATCCTCCCGAGGATCAGGCCTTTCGGATCCCCAAGTCCCGCAACTGCCTTTACCTGCTCGCCCGTCAGCTGGACCGCAAGCTCTATCCAGTGCATCGCCTGGACCGCGCGACCTCGGGCGTGCTGCTTTTCGCGCTTTCTTCTGAGGCGGCGTCGTTGATTGGCCGGCAGTTCGCGTCGGGCACGATCGACAAAACCTATTATGCGGTCGTGCGAGGATGGCTCGAAGAACGGGGTGAAATCACTCATCCCCTGAGCGCAGAACACGACAAGAACGTGCACAAGGAATCACGCACCGAGTATGAGACGGTAGGCAGGCTCGAGCTTCCTATCCCAATGGGACCACATCCCAGCTCGCGTTACTCGCTCATGCGGGTCACGCCGCGCACGGGCCGCATGCACCAGATCCGCCGGCATTTCCGCCGGATCTCCCACCCGCTGATTGGTGACACGATGTACGGGGAGGGAGAGCATAACCGCCTTTTCCGGGAGAAGCTGGGCGGCAAGGCGCTGCTTTTGAAGGCTCACGAACTCCGGCTTAAGCACCCTTTCAGCGGGGAGACGCTTCGAATCGTTGGAAAATGGGGCCAGCCCTGGCACCAGCTCTTCGATCTTTTCGGCATCTGCCCACATAAAAGCCCTGTGTGAATTCGTCTGGTCTTTTGCTACTCTAAACCCGTGCTCGCGTGGTGGAATTGGTAGACACGCTGGTCTTAGGAACCAGTGCCGCAAGGCGTGGGGGTTCGAGTCCCTCCGCGAGCACCAAAATTTATCTCATTCGAAGCCTAGTGCTTCGACAAAATCAAATATCCATCAAAGTCAGAGGGACTCGAACCCGACTAAGCGTACCCCCGATCGACAGAACTTAAAGTCGCTCATTCGCCCCAGAAATCCACTTTGCCGGATTCCAGGCTGTAGATGGCCCGAACGATCTTGAGCTTGCCAGTCTCGACCAGGTGCCGGACGATCTTTGAGCGCTTGAGCAAGTCGTCCGAGACGCTATCGACATTATCCATCACAGGCTTTCGGTAGTTGTTCCGAGATGGATCGGCCGGAGAAGCGGTCGCGCGACCAGGACGATCCGCTGCTCGGTCCAGATTTCCCTGGATTGAGGACACCATGCTGTCGAGATCATAAGAGCCAGCGGTCTCGCCTCGTTCCGTCGTGATCGCCGCTTTGACGGCGCCGCATGACTCGTGCCCCATGACGACCAAAAGGCCCGCACCCAAGTGCACGGCCGCGTACTCGATGCTCGACACCGTCGCCGCTCCGAGGATGTTTCCGGCCACGCGCAC
>JAYVOO010000482.1:0-15492 GCA_043757905.1 Oligoflexia bacterium | reverse complement strand
GAGCCCACTCGGGTCGCTTCCATGACAAAGCTGCCAGTTCCGTTCAAGGTCCCACCGGTAACCGGCGCGCCTTCGGTTTTCTCGACAGGTATCGGTTCTCCAGTAATCATCGATTCATCGACTGAGCTCCATCCTGAAACAATGCGCCCATCTACCGGGACTTTCTCGCCTGGCCTCACGCGGAGACGGTCGCCCGCGTGAACCGATTCGAGAGGGACATCCTCCTCGGAGCCATCCGCGTTCACTCTTCGCGCTGACTTAGGGGCCAGCTTGAGGAGCGAGCGGATTGCGGCACTTGTCTGGCCGCGAGCCTTCAGCTCAAGAACTTGCCCTAGTAGAACCAACGTGATGATGATGGCCGCAGCCTCGTAATAGACCCCCACCTGGTCGCCATGCATCCGAAGCGACGCGGGAAGCGCATCGGGGAGGATCGTGGCGAATACGCTGTAGAGGTAAGCGACGGCGGTACCGAGTCCGATCAAGGTGAACATGTTCAGATTGCGTGTGCGCACCGAGTTGTAAGCTCTTTGAAAGATGGGATGGCCCGCCCACAGTACAACCGGCGAAGCGACAGCCAACTGGACCCAGTTGCCAACCTGGCTGAAGATGAGGTGTGCAATCGGATTACCAGGCAACATCTCAGACATCGTCACGAGAAGTAGAGGGATGGCGAAGAAAAGGCTGAAGATGAAACGTCGGTTCATGTCGATCAGTTCTTCGTTGGGGCCTTCCTCGAGTTGCACCTCTGCCGGTTCCAGTGCCATTCCGCAGATCGTGCATGAGCCAGGGCCCGCTTGGCGAACTTCCGGATGCATCGGGCAGGTATAGATCGCGTGTTGGCTTACGGTCTCGGTTGCCGTTTTCGACTTCGAAAGATATATGTCCGGTTCGGCTTTGAACTTGCGCAGGCAATGCTCGGAGCAAAAATGATAGCTCGTGCCAAGGTGGACTGTGCTTCCACCTGAGTCGCTAGGATCCACATCCATTCCGCAGACAGGGTCCTTCTCCAAATCGGGGGACGAGTGACTTTCATGCTTGGGTTCTGATTTCATAATGCCGTCCTTCGATTGAGCAACTCGGTGAGCTCCGTGATTTTTTCCTGAACTTGGTCTTTATCTCGAAGCAAAAGCGCGGAACTCACGCAGTGGCTGAGGTGGCGCTCGAACATGGACACTTCAATCGTGCGTAACGCAGCCATTGCAGCCCGGAATTGAATCAGGATATCGACGCAGTAACGGGAGTCATCAATCATCCTTTCGATTCCGGCGATTTGGCCTTGAACGCGCTTGAGTCGCGGTATGAGGTCCCGGTGGTCGGGATGAGCTGTTGACTCATGAGGCGCGCAGCAGTCGGCTTTTTTCAGCTTCTTGGCGCCTGCAGTTTTTCGTGTGGCCGTTTTCTCCGCTATCGCGTTTCTCATGAAGACAGCATACCCCCTGGGGGGTATTATGTCGAGTTGAGTTTCAGCTGATGAGGACGAGAGTACTCTAGGGCTCGTAGCTCGCTTCAGTTTTCATCGAGCAGGGTAAGTTTCAAGTGATTTAAACTGGATATGTTTAATCTGGTCGTTGGAGAATTTAAGTCTTCGTTTACTTGCCAGAATAAACGCACTGCGTTATATCGGTTTTTAATATGAGGCGCCTGTTCTTTCTCCCAATGATCTTACTGCCGCTTGCCGCGCACGCTCTGCCCGTGAGCGACGTGCCCGTCGACGAGCTTCGTATCCAGGCTGGCCTTCTCGAGTTCAGGGTCGGAGCGAAATGGAACGCTGCCTGCGCCGTTAAGAATTTCGCTCCCGGCACCCCACTCGTCCATTGGGGTCCGGAGCACGAGACCGCGCGCTGGCTCAAGCAAGGCTTTGTCGGCGCCGATGAGCTCGCGAACTGGGTAAAGAACGGTGGCGGCGCCACAGGCGGAGGCTTCTATGTCTCCTTAAGCGGCGCGGATTCGGCCGACTACGGGCCGACTGCGGTTGTAGCGACGCTTCAGATGCCGATGCTGACTTATTTCACCCCATATCAACAGAAGCCAACGTGCCCGAACGTGAGCTCGCAGAACGGGAAGCTGAAGTTTTCATACAACTACGGCTCGCCTATGCCGCCAGAGTTCTCGGACCCGGCAATGCCTTCGTCCCAGGTGGTTTTTCCGTACATCGATGGCGGGATGTTGAAGGGAGTTGGAATCCAGGCGATTCAATTCTCGGAGAGTTGGATCAACGTGATTGCGCCCGAGCCCCTCGGCTCGCTCCGGCGGATGACGCCCGACCTTTTTCTGAACTTCGTTTACCCGGCCTTCCCCAGGCTTCGCGACCTCATTGAGTTTGACGAGTTCTTCGGGTTAGACGGAAATCCCCTGCTTGCCAAGGCCTCAGCGATCCTGGACTTGATCTCGCGGGATCAACCAGTCTCGGTTAGTGAGCTCGAGAAACTCAACGCCGATCTTTTCCATCCGCCTCCACCTGGTCTCTCCGTGGGAACCACGTCACCGATATTTTTCCTGAGCAGCCAGTGGACGTCTCTGAAGTCCAAGGTGTTGAAGAGACTCAAGCCATTTCTTGTTCGCGATCTCAAGGATATCTTCAAAGGCCAGATCGCGCTGGGCGGCCAGTTCGCGATGGATCCGGTCTTCAACACTATTTCTAATACGCTGCCATACGGCGTCCTGCTTGAGGAGCTTCTGCCATTTCACCGCTCGAGCACCCGCGGGATTCCGAAGCCATTCGACCGCGATCACTACAACAGTCTGCCTGAGTTGGGAGACCTTCCCGGTTGGGCGAGAAACTTTGAATCCTGGGCGAAGTACGGGCATCCATACCAGGTGCTTTTGGCCGCCGCCGAAGGGGATGGAAGCCCTTGGTATCGGGATCCGCTGCCAGGATCCGCCAAGTCCTGGGAAGAGCTTGCGCGTATGCCTTGGACGACGTCACCCGATAGTTCAGCGTCGAGCTTTGAGCAGCAGTACTTCAATACCTACGGAAACCTTCCGGTCTTCCGGGAGATGCCTGAGTCAATTGAGAAGCTTCCAGTCGACTCGCATCAGTTGAACGCTTTGCAGGACAATCCTTACCTTTTGATCTCAGGCATCGCTCCTAGCCCCACGCCTGATCGCTTTTGGGTGAGAGTCGAGTTCCCCTATGTCAGTCACTGGAAGAATCAAAGACAGTTCCTGACTCCCGAGCTCATTGCGAAGTTTGAAGCAGCCGAAGTAAGTGGCGCGCTCCTAGATCCGGCGTCCTTCGAAGCGCGGTTGCTCAACCAGGAATTCCTGAAGTTCCTTCTCAGACGGTACGACGCGGGCGATTATGGCAATGCGATTCCTGAGCTTCGAATTTCACACATTTCCCCGTTCGGAAGAGAGGTCGGTCAGCGAATCGTGAGGAGAAACACGAGCACCTCGACTCTGGATTCGATTCTCAAGCTGCGGCCGACCGAATTCCTGGAGCTACGGAACATGGACAGCGAGAGGCGGAGGATGATCACTCGCGGCCTGCAAGTCGAGTATGACAGAAATCCGACCTTCCCGAAGTTCTTCGACGTTCCGGCGCTCTGGCGTGCGGGCTTGGAAGTCTACGGCTCGCTTGCGGACGAGGAGGAGCTGGTCGTGCGCGGCAAGAAGTTCTTCCTGAATCCAGAGATCAGCGCATTGGTGAAGGCTCGAGAGTATGAGGAGGTCCGCGCTCGGATCTGGGCTGAATTTCCAACGGAGAAACCATGAAAAACTACTGCCTCTTAATCACGTCCGGGATTCTGTCTTTCTTCAGCTTCGTTTCGGTAGCGAACGCGAAGCTTCCCATCAGTGATGCGAGCTTTCAGGTGCCTCCAGTTTCGAATGTTTTCGTCACGCCTTCTCCGTTTCTGAAAGATCTGTTGTCGACCTTCGAGTTCATCGGATTCAGTGACATCCTGGTCGCCATGGCCGTCGGGAACTCCGAACCGTGGACCCGCTATGATGATCCGGGAAGCATCCCCTTTCTGAAGCTTTGGCGCGAGACGATCGCGCTCAATCTGAGTACCGTTGATTCGCGCCTTCAACTCGTGGTCCTTCACGAGGCGCTTTCCAAAAACAGCGAACATTATCGCGATCATCCGGTCGTGGGCGGTGGCGATGAAATGATCGATGGCCCCAAAGTGCAGGGTTATTATCAAGTCGACTCAGATGCCAAGCTCGCGCTGGAATCGAATCCATATCTCACGCTGACGCTACGCCCAGGCCCGCTTCAGTCGGACGGCACGCCCAGCCACTACATCAAGCATGAGTACCCGTCCGCTCGGACCTTTCATCGATTTGAGTCACTGATCGAATCCGGGCTGCTTACGGAGCTTCGTCTGGCTGAGGCGCAAGGCGCCCTGAAGGATCCTTCAAGCGTCGAGTTCAAGGATCTGACCCGGCGCTTGATCGGCCAACTTGCGGGCGATGTCTTGAGCGATACACAGGGAAAGACGAGCGAGCGCTATCAGAAGCTCATGTCGATTCATCCTTTCGGAGACTTCAACGGTCGCACGCTTCGGGTTTGGTATCGCCGAACCACCGGAAAGCCGCTTTTTCTACCGAACTGGGATTGGGATCTCTTCATGACTCCTCAGGAATTCGCGCACGCCGCCGAGATCGGCGACAACCAGCTCGAGTGGATGCGGAGGAGCTTTCTAGCAGAACAGGCACTGCATCCGCAGTTTCCCGACTACTACAGGGCGCCCGGCACCTGGCAAGTCGCTGCCGGCGTCGATAACGAAGCCGCCCATAGTGCAACTGAGATTCGAGATCTTCTTCGAGCGGTCTTCAATGAGCTAGGCGTCAAGCAGGCAGTCCAGCATAAGCAGGATGGGCCTGTTCGCGAGCGAATTCTGGAAGTAATCGGCGCTCATTAACTCGGCTGGCTGCAATCGGAAGTGAGTGAGCCCGACAATCGGCTCCAGTAAAAATCCCATCCCATTCAGCCACATTCATCCGGAACCCAGCTCTGGATGGATGGACTAGCTGAGCTAAGGGTTCCCTGTAATCTGCATTTTCAACGCGCGGGCAGCCGCATAGATACGAACTTTTTTTGAGGAATCCATTCTTTCAACTGTACGAACCATCATCGAGAGTCGTGGGTTGCGGCTAAAAAATTTGGAATGTTTTTCGACGAAGCCCCAATACAAACCGTCCACGGCATCACACCACGGTGCTGCCTTGTATCCACCCATTTTCCGGTAGTAGTTCGATCCGCAAATATAGGGCTTGGTTGCGAAGATTCCACCATCGCTGAAAAGTGCCATTCCGTACACGTTTGGTCCCATCACCCAATCCGAAGAATCGATGAACATCTCCATAAACCAGCGGTGCGCTTCCTGCGGGGCAACTTCGCAAAGCAGCATCAGATTGCCCACGACCATCAGGCGCTCAATGTGGTGGGCGTAACCCAAGCCAACGGTCTTTTTGATGACGTGATCGAGCGGTTCGACGCCGGTTGTTCCGTCGTACCACGCTTTCGTCAGCCTGCGCGTGTGGTTGAAAAAGTTTGACTGTTCTTGAGCCTCGCTAAAGTTCCTGTAGATCCCCCGAACAAATTCACGCCAACCAATGATCTGCCGAATAAAGCCTTCGACACTGGCAATATTAAGCTTCTGTTGTTTTGCAATTCGGATTGCGGCTTGAACCACCTCGTCCGGTGACAGCAACCCGGTGTTGAGATACGGCGTAAGTACTGAGTGAAAAACAAACTCGGAATGAGGAGCGAGAGCATCTTCGTACGGCCCAAAGCTCGCAAACCGTTCATTGAGAAATTGATAGAGCCACTTTTGCGCACCAACTCGATCCGTGGCAAACCAAACATCCTTTGCTTCGCCGGGATGCTTGGAGAAATGCTCGCTAATCAGCGCATTGACCTCAACCTGATGCGGTGACTCGTGCTTTAAGTTCGGCGCAGCCGGGGTAACTCTGCGAGAAAGCGGCTGACGATTGAACTCGTCGAAGCTCCATCGCCCGTCCTCGGGTTCCCCATGCTCATCAACCATAATCTTCAAGCGCTTTCGCTGCTGTTCATAGAACGTTCGCATGAACGGTTTTTTGCTTTTCTTGAGATATTGCTGAAAATGCTCGCGAGAGGTCAAAAACATCGGAGAACTGAGGACCTCGATTTCGACCCCACTCGCTTGAAGCGCGTCAAAAATTCTTTTTTCAAAGAATTTGTCTTCGATTTCAAATACAGCGATCCTGGAAATTGAGTTCTGTTTGATCCAGTCCTTTAAATGGGACTCGTACGGATGCGCGGATGGGACTAGTTTTTCGTAATCAACCCGATGACCACAATTTCTCAACTCATCGGCGTATGACCGCATTGCCATCAAAAATAAGGCGATCTTTAATTTGTGATATCTGAAGTGAGTGCACAGTTCGGCGTCTTCCCGCATATAGATGCGGTCAAAATTTTGCGCTTGGAGCGGGGACTTTGCGGGATCGAAGAGTTGATTTCCGAGAATGAGGAGTGCACGGGACATGGCTCACGCAATTTAGGACTAAATCCGAAATTCCGCACGCGCTTTCTCCAGCGTTGCGTAAACAGGAGTGAACGCGGCACGAATGGGCCGTGCACCCTCTGACTTTGTTTTACTGAGGGCAGGAGCAAATACACGCGCCAGCGCACCACAACCCCTATAGGAAGCCTTTGGAGTCACAGTTTTTTGGGTTTGGGGCCGAGGCCGGCATTTCTCCCTATAGGAATGAAGTGCCAGGTAAGAGAGTGCATATGCTCCTCACTCGGCTTCCAGACGCCGAGGTTCGGGATCCCAGTTTCGTTCTAGGAGCAGCCAAGCAAGTGGTTATGCGCCCGAAGCAGCGATCTAAGGATCGATTTCACGGCTGCATTGGAGCTTAAAGCTCCCTTGGGCGCCATAATATGTGCCGGTGGTCAGAGCCCCCGTTGGCAAGCTGAAGTAATCTTCGATAATCACTCCTGCGACAACTTGCTGTTGGTCGTCTCTAAAATAGAAACTGAGACGGTCTGTGGTCCAGGCACCTCGCGTGAATTGAATCCCTTTGGCTTCGAGCGTGTCGGAGTCGCGGGAACTTCCAAATCTGACCCTCGCATCACCGGAGCCACTCCAACTAGCGTCTAACATTCGAAATTGAGTCGAGACTGAGATGACCCGACCTGGCTCCGCAGAAATACAGTATGCCAACTCTGTCAGCGGCGCCGATCTGTCATCGTTCCAGGGCCGTGACTTGGTGGGGCTATCTGCGAGTGCAGTACTAGCGGAAAGAAGCACAAGAGAAGAGATTATTAAATTATTCACAAATAAATACTCCGTGGATTCGGTAAAAAATAGAGTCCAAACTATTTCGTTCAAGCGTTTTACAGACCCCTATCTAAGCTCAGTAAATGTTTAAAAAAAGTGAATGTTTGTATATAACCTGTTCCAGATGGATACATATAGACTCAGGTACTTTGTTGCGGTTGCAGAAACTGGAAGCCTCTCCAAAGGGGCCCAGCTCATGGGGATTTCCCATGGTGGGCTTTCCAAGGCGATTTCCACTCTTGAGGCGGAGATCGGGGTGATCCTATTCCGTCCTCAAGGACGAGGACTTGTGATCACCCCGGAAGGGAAGTGGTTTTACCAAAAGGCTAAGGCAATTTTGGAAATTGCCGACGAAGTATTACGAGGAAGAAAGAACGAGCAATCTTCGCTGCGTCTAGGTGTTTCCGAGGTGATCGCAATGACTTGCTCCGGATCGCTTGCCGCTGAGTTGGAAGTTCCAATGGTGATTCACGAGACCGATGTCAGTGAAGTCGAAGGGAAAATAATGGGTGATGAAATTGATTTTGGAATTTCATTCATCCCTTCGCCCAAACCAGAGCTGGAGTATCTGAAAATTGGGAACATTTGGTTCAACTCCTATGCACGGGCAGATTTATTAAACAGAGCGAATCCCGGGAGCCTGCCCTTCGTGGTACCTACTTCAAGTTTTCCAAGCAATCCCCAAGGCTATTCCAATCGGGATGGATGGCCGCAAGGGATCCCGCGCGAACCGTATTTTTCGGTGAGTAGTTTTGCTATCGCTCTCAACCTTTTAAAGGCCGGGCGAGCCTGCATTTATATGCCTGATTTCATAGCCAACCAAGAGAACTTAAGACTCTTCGGTTTGTTAAGGATTGAAATCGTCAAGCCACTTAAAAGCGCGGAGTCATTCAGAAGTATCTTTTTGGTAAAGCGTCAGTCCGTCGAAGAGTCCAAGGAGATGAAGAGAGTTGCAAAGATCATTCGACGGATCTGCTGTTCATAATTCCATTCCTTGCACATCGAGGACTCCAAAGCTTCCGAGCAATGGAGTGTGATCTGGTGCGGGGTCGAAGAGACGACGGCGTTTGCTTGGGGCTCCGCGCTTTTCAGATGCGCATGCGCGAACCCGGTCGCGCTCCAGAGCACCCCGATTGCTGTCACACTACGTAGACCAAGGAAAGCCTTGCTCATGAAACCATTCATAGTGATCTCCCTACTTTTGTTTGGATTGACCCACATCGAAGCTCAACTCGGTCTCTTTCCCGTCGGGGAAGCGGATCCTGACTGCCCAAGGACCTTGCATCGAGAAGGGTAACTTGACCTGATATTTTCCGGGCGACACTTCCTTCACTTTTGGTTCTTCGGTGCCCATATCCATGCTGGTCATCGCCACGAATGCCTTGAGCTTCAATCCGCCCGCAGGTTTCTGGTCCTTCTTATGCTGAATAGTAAGCTCAAGAAGGTTAGAGCCTACGCGAGGTGACTCGGGATTCAGTTTCCACTGGATCACGTAGAGCTCGGATTGGGCGCTCTGAGGAATTTCGCTGCTCGAAGCCATGGTCGTTTGGGTCATATCCATGCCCTCCATTCCGGACCCTTCCACCATCATCAGATTCATCATGCGAACCATGCCTTCCTGGTCGCCGAACCCGCGCTGGTCCTGGAGACTTTCTCCGTCATCAGTGCTCTGGACCGTATACGTTTTCTTCGCACTGATGCTGGGCATGTGAGGCATGCCTTCTACTCCGGCCGCACCTAGCTGGCCGAAGCTGAGACCTGCAACGAGAATTAAAAGTCCTGATAACCGCATGGCAATAATCCTCAGTTTGGAATGTACTGATGCTGCTGGTTCAACATCGTTCTTCTCGGACTGATGTGCTGGTTGAACGTGGATCCGAAGCTGAAAATAAAGCCAAGCTCACCGACTTGTTCGTATGAAATCGCGTAGGACTGAGCTCGAGCCAATGGGGTGGATCGCCACTGCCCTTGATATTGAGCGACTAAATCGAACCCCTGACCCAGCCGCTTAACGCCAGTCAGTGCCCAGCCCGAGGATCTTGCGTCGGAAATTTTAAGATAGCTCTTGAATCCTCCCGTCAGCGCGAGTTGATACCCGGGCCGACCGAAGGGGCTATGGAGAAACCGAATCGAGGCGGCTACGGCATTTGAATTCGCCTGGAAAGAATCAGTCGCGCTTGAGAGCGAGTCCAAGTCGCTTCCCAGGCTCAGGATATCCTGGACCCTCAAGTCCAATCGGTCCGTAACACTCTCATTGAGGTTGATCACACCTCCCCCATAGATCTGATGAAGCCCGCCAGGCGAATTCGCATTCAGCGTGACATGCTCGTAGCCAACCCCGAACGCTGGAACACGCTCAAAAGCCTCCATGCCTACCGTGCCCATATACTCGAAGGTGGCGCCAAACGAGTTGAGCTTAGTCTCCGTACCGATCCCCGCGCTATCGATCAAGTGTTGAACATGAATGCTCTCAAAGTATTTAAGGCTTTGATTGAAGGTCACGGAGGCTACGTTCGAATAGCGGTGCTCTTCCGGGTTCGCCCCGCTCGAATAAGGATCGAGTGGATTGGTTAAAGTCACCAGGTCGTCACCCCGGAGGGTTGGAAAGTCCACCACGTGCGCGATCGGGTTATCGGAGCGGCCGATTAAAGCTTCGAATGACTCGCTCTGGTAATCTAGAAACGCCTGATGAAGGAAGAAGGAGGTGCCGGTGCCTCGATTGGATTCATCCAGTGTCAATCCGCCAAATCCCAGGCTTCCAACCGCTCCACCGTCATAGAGGCGCTGAGCCGCGCCGAGCTGGACGGCAGAGTCACTGAAATTAATGCCCTCTCCCCCTTCTTGGCGCTCAGCATTTCGACTAGAGGAAGCGGTTCCGATGCCGACTCCGTCAATTTGAATCTGCGGAAGAATACTCTGATCCTCGGGAATCGGGACTGGCTGAGCTTGGCCCGCCCAAAGATGACTCGAGGCGAACAAAATCACAGCAAAGAAGGCTCTTCTCAACTTCATGAGCTCACCTGCACGATTTCGGGCACCTTCACGCCGTGCTTTGCAGCGTCTTCGTACATGAGCATCGTCATCATACCGCCCGGGAACTGACCATTATTCGTAGTCGCTAGATCACTATGGTCATGGAAATGCCACATCCCAGGATTGGTTCCCTGAACGATGATATCGGCTGTGGTGCCGGGAAAAACCGGTATGGTATTGAGTCGAACGGGAGATTGTAGCGGCGATCCATCTTGGCAAACATGCCAGAAATCGTGACCGTGCAAATGCATGTAATGAGGCATGGCTCCGGCACCCACCAAACGGATCCGGATGTTCTCTCCGGTTCGGATCATGAGTTCATCGGTCATCGGAAAGGACTTGCCATTGATCATAAAGAAATTGAAGTTTGGGCTCAGATTCGGGCCTACTCGCGAAGAGACATAAGGCGGAATATAGCCACTCTTGACGGCATCAACGAATGTCTTCTTGTTCGTGAACCATCCCATCATCCGCCCGTTCATCTCCTTCATGAGCTTCGGAGACTCGTTCATCTTTTCCATCACGCCCATCTCGCGAAGCATTCGCTCCATCTGCGCCTCGACCATGACCGTATCGACTTCATTCAGAATCATCGTGTACTCGCGTTCGTAGGGGAACACTCGCTTCACGAGATCTTCCTTGGGATCCCGCGGCTCTATAATGAGTGCCCCGAACATCCCAGCCTGAACGTGCAAGTTCGTCATATTATGGCAATGGTAGAAATGAGTCCCAGCCGGCTGCGCTCGAAAGAGATACTTGAACGTTTGGTTGGGCCCTACACCCCATTGTGTCCCATTAGGAACGCCATCCATCTCGTTGGCCAAGTAGATCCCATGCCAGTGAATCGTATGAAACTCTGAAGTGCGGTTCGTGAAATTGACGAGAACCCAGTCGCCTTCAGGGACCCGTATCTCGGGCCCTGGATAAGTCCCGTTGTAGGTGAAGGCGTGAATCTTTACTCCAGGGACGATCTCGTGGACGCTGACGTTCAGGTCAATATCGAATTCGTGCACCTTCTCGCCCGGCTTGGGTCCTTGCCTGGGCGGGTAGAGCGGCGCGGTCGCTGGTGGATGAAATTCATTAGTCCAGCCTGACGGAAGTAGGGCGTGTCTAGTCACCTGCTTCGGATTCCCAGCTTGGGCCCAGGCAGCGGATGCACCGACCAGCAAGCTCGCTCCGATTGCCACGCCACCAGATCCTGCCGCAGCCGAGATAAAGTCACGCCTGGAAACGTTCTTCCTGTCGTTCTCTTGATCCATAGATAATTTTCCACCCCTAATACGTACGAGGGCCCGAATCGTGACAGCATCCAAAGGAGTCAGCGCAAACTTTTGATCGCGCGATCGAAGGCAGGTCTCCGGTCACTTCATCAGTTGCCGACCTGAACCGACAGTGGAACGACCCTGAGAACGCCGCCATCGATGAACTGGACCCAGACCCGATAGTCACCAGCAGCCGGAAACTCTGTGTGGATCATGAACACATTCGGCTTGTTTCCGTCGATCGCGTGAGCATGAATATAAGCCTCGCCGACAAGCGATGCTGCGATCACGTGCGCGGTAGCTCCTAGGTAGGGCGTGATCTCAGGCTTGCTGCCGTCCGTCCTGGATAATGTAACGTTCAGCATGACGTGCTTATTCGCTTTGATTTTACCGCTGGAAATCGTCACTTGAGAAATTCCGTCAGCGACCTGGCGAACATCGCCGAGCGCGGATGGCACTGCGTTTTCAGCCAAGCCACCGGTAACAACCAGCCTCTCTTCCGCCGCGAACTCCGCGCCATCCGCGAGGATCATCCCTTCAGCCCACATCCAGTAGGTCCCATTTCGTGGTAAGTCGACGCTCACGCTCCACCGATCGTTTGCGAAAACAGGATGTTCGTGCCTGAATTCCTTAAGCGCGGGATCGAAGAATACGAAATGCATTTTCTTTTCGTGCATCACGTCCAGGTCCGAATCCTTCAAGACCTTCTTATCCTTTAAATCGATCAACTGGAACACGACGGTGCTCTTTCCGGCTGCGACAGTCGCACTGCTCTCAAGTTCAATTGCAGCGCGAGCATCGCCATGAGCGAATGCACTCATCGGCGCTCCAAGCGCCAAGAGAATCCAAAGCTGACTGATTTTCAAAGTAACGTTCTTCATCGCGAGCTCCTTCGAGAGGTGTTAGACTTTGACATAATACCCCCACCGAGTATAAGTCAATCAATGCCTGAAAGAGAATCCACACAAACCGCAACGCCAACTAAGCGAACGGCCGCTCCGCTCAAGAGAGTCATTAAGGATGCGGGTGGATGCGCGGAAGGCTGCATGCAGGAAACCGTGAGCGTCGCCAGCGTCGTTCATCCCGATCACTCCAGGAACCTGAACCGTATCCGCCGAGCTCAGGGCCAACTCGAAGGCGTGGCCAAAATGATCGTCGACCGCCGTTACTGCCCTGAGATCCTCCAACAGATTCGCGCGGCCGGAGCTGCGGTGAAAGCACTCGAGGCGTCGGTCCTTGAACTTCACTTTAGGGGATGTATTCGTGGAGCTGCGTCTTCCAAGAACCCCCAAGAGCTTGATCAGAAACTCGAAGAGATGTTGAAGCTTTTCGTTAGAGACTAGAAACAGAGAGTAGGATTTATGTCGAATATGAGAATTTTTAAATCTTCAGACTTTGCATGCGCCTTGATTCTGCTGCTTGCTCCACTTCTGACTCATGCCGAGATCGGAACTCAGCCGCAGGACTACCGGAACCTTGTCCTTCAGGTGAGGGACAAAGCTGAATTTGAAATTCCAATCCCGTTGAATCCTGTCCGCTTCACCTATCAGTTCGATTGGAATAGCCCCCTGTGGCCAAAACCCTTGATGAACGACTTCCATTGGGACCCTTCGAAGCCGAAGGAGTTCTCCCGAAGTTTTTTTGATAAGATCTTCGTCAAGGACGGCTCCTTCCTACAGATTGGCAGTGAAAAGCTTCCGGTCACTTGCGTTTTTATCGATGGTCAGGACAACCGCTTTAGCGGCATCACGACGCCGACCCTTCCTGAATTCGTCCTTAAAGTATACGTTGTCACTAACGACTTCGCCTGCGCAGGCCCCATCAATCAAGGGTTTCCGACCACAGGCGGCAAACCCGAACTGTGGGATACTTATGTCTACTTCATCGTTCGCGATCCGACCATCATGCTGCCTATGGATGTGAAACTTCGATATCGCTGGAATGAGTATCAAGCGGTCTTGATCGACTCGGGGAAATGAAATGAAACTACTCTCTGTACTCGCGCTCGTCTTCGGGCTTTCAACGATTCCGACCGCACAAGCCGAGGTGGTCTGGTATCCGCTCCCAAAAGAGGCCTATAAATTCGGCGACAAGTATCCCGAAGCTCAAAGCCTGCTTTTCGCCTTCGATTACGGACATGCGTTGGTTTATGAGCGCCTCCTCCTCAATAAGGGCAAGATCACCGATCCAGAAGCATTCGAAAAACAGATCCTGGCAGAGATCATGATGATCCTGAAGAATCCCCCTCACGTGAAATCTGACGAAAGCGACATCGCGCCTCAATACGTCTATCACTTCCCGCTGACCGTCAGTCTCTTTGACTGGTCCCATTTGCTCCATCAGTTCGTCCTCGACATCTTGGCGACCTCTAAGGATCGCGGCCCAGGAATGAAAACGCGGGTGAACGAGATCTTCGATAAATATCAATCGAACAAACCGCTTCTCATCACTGAAGTCTGCAAGACCATGCTCTTCATGGATGGCCACTACTTCTCAAAGGCGTTTCGGAAAAACTACCCGAGCTTCAACTTGCTGATCTGGAGTTACCATTGGTTCCAGATTCGCCTCTATGAGGCGCTCATGAAGCCGACACAGAAAGAACGCGACCTAGGCGTCACGAAGACCGTCGCCGATTTTCGGGCACTTATCTCGAACCTCCCAGAATCTGCCGACTTCGACATGATGCCCGAGACCGCAAAAGAAGCTCCGACCTTCGCCGCGAACTTCCCATTGATTACGTCTTCCTTTGACAACAACCACATGCTTCATGACGTGGTCTCCGACATTCTGACCTCGGACAAGGTGCCAGCCACCAAGATCCGAGAAGAAGGAATTCACTTTGGCCGGATGGCCATGGACCCTGCGGCATTTAAGGCCACAGTATGCCCAAACAATATTTAATAATCCCATTCAGGAGATCTACATGTTGAAATTCCCTCTCGTTCTCACGGCTAACAGTATCCTTCTGCTGCTTCAAGTTGGCGCCGCTCAAGCTGCTCCTATTTCGCAGGCTAAAGCAGCAGAGCTCTCACTTCACCGCGTGGAGAAACTCGTTATTCTCAAGAAGATCGAGGCTGGGTTTCAGGATCAGATCGAGGGCCTGACAGTTGAAGCCATCGCTCACACCGCTCCCGATCAACCCAGCTACCGCACGGTGGCGGCCCAGTGGCCTGCCTCTGACGGGAGCCAGAAGAAGGTCGAGATCATTCTCGCAGAAGATGGCAAGCCGATTTCCTTCACGGTGCTTCCGGGTGGAGGAGATCCTGCCAACGCTCCTACCTGGTCCGGCCAGGATCCAACGACTCTTTCAGAGAATTCTCTTCACTACGTGCTTGAGAATGCAGCCAATGACGTAAAGGTCGCAGTCTTCTTCCAGGGACTGACTCGGTTTTCGACTTCACAAGGCAAAGCCGCCGATGGTTCAACCGTCGCAGTGGTCGACATGGAAGCTTCAAACAGCACGAATAAGCTGCGTGTTCAGGTCACTCTAGATGGAACCTTCAGCTCGGCGGAGTTTATCCCGCTGAACTGATTTTCAATTCCTATTTCCAAGCACCCATAAAAACGAGAATATCGGTGCATGCCTATCCTGCTCAAGACCGCCATCACCGCCCTCTTAGTCCTCGCAATCTCGGAGTTCAGCAAACGCTCGACTGTTGCGGGCGCGATCCTGGCTTCCCTACCGATCACCTCGGTGATCGCGATGATCTGGCTGTACCGGGACACCGGAGATCTTCAGAAAGTGTCCGAACTTTCGCGCGGAATCTTTTGGGCGGTGATTCCCTCTCTCGTGTTTTTCGTCATCTTCCCGTTTCTCGTCGGTCGTGGCTACCGATTCGGGTCTTCGCTCGCGATCTCTTCCGCAGTAACTTCTGTCGGCTACATTCTGTTCGCTTACGCTTACAACCGAATTCAGACATGAG
>JAYVOO010000481.1:0-4088 GCA_043757905.1 Oligoflexia bacterium | reverse complement strand
TTCAGGGCTTGAAGGACGAGACGATCCGCTTCCACTTCCAATCCTACCGCCCTGAACTCAAGCTTTTTCCCGGAGTCACCCGACAAATCACGCATCAATTTATGAAAGCCGCCAAAAACGTTTTCCGCGGGAATCGTGCGCGCAAGTTGAACGTCCCGCTGGAGAGTTTCGGCCACTCTCGTCAGCTCCCAGCTGTTCCGCCGATGCCGCTTCCGGGTGCCGTTCGCCCGCTTGCCCAGGCCCTGAAGTTCGGTCTCGAGCGAGCCCAGGAATCGGTTGAGCCGCTGAAACTCGGGATTTTCGGTCAATTGACGGAGCTGCGTACTCGCACTTTGTTTCAGTGCATGCCAATCGCGCCCAATACTTGCTGAATGCTGGACGAGACCCTTGAGATCATCTAGCAGCAGAGCGTGATTGAGGCTGGCGTTGGAAAGCTCTCCGGAGGTCCTGACCAACCGGTCAAGCTGCGAGGCCTTGAGTCGCAGGGTCTCTTCAGTAGCCATGACTTGCGGCGTGGGTTGCAGGGATAGGGGCGCTGGCAGATCGACCTGGGGCAGCTTCGATGAGCTTGCAGGCAGCATCCCATCAACTTGCGCCAAAAGGGCAGGAGCCGAATCCACGGGAGCGCGCCCCGACTTCAGCGCCTCTACGGCGTCCTCCACTGTATCCAGGGCCGCATGAATCCAGGCGATCACCCGTGCATCGAGCGCCACTCGTCCCTGCCGGATCTGCATGAAGAGCGACTCCATCCCGTGCGCGAGCTGGGTCACGGTGGTGAGATCCACCACGCGGGCAGCCCCCTTCAGGGTGTGGGCCATCCTGAAGGCCTCCTCTAGATGCTTGGAGTCCGAGGCAGTGTCTCCTCCCTCGAAGACGTTGAGGTTCGAGCGGATCCTCGCAAGGATCTCCCGATGCTCGACGTCGAAGGCGGCTAATAGCTTCTGCTGCAGAGTCATCAGAACTGGTATCTTTCCGTCGATTTCTGGAGCTGCTGGCCCAGGCTGTTCATGCTCATCGCGGCTTTCTCCAGCTGATTCGTGCTGGCGGCGGTCTGCTCGGCCCCTTGCCTGATGTTCTTGAGCGCCTGGGTGATCTGCTCGAAGCCGATCTGCTGCTGGTTCGTCGCGCCGACGATCTGCTGAAAGGTGCCGATGCTTTGTTTTGTCGTCAGCGTTAGCTCACGAATCGTGCGTTCGGCCACGTCCGAGAGCTGCTTGCCGGATTCAGCCCGCTTCACGGCCTCCTCGGTCAGCATCACGGAGCTGTTGATCCCTTTTTGGATATCACTCAGGATCGAGCGCACCTGCACGGTCGACTCCTTGGCTTGCTCGGCAAGGTTCTTGATCTCGCTTGCGACGACTGAGAAGCTACGGCCCTGCTCTCCGGCCGCTGCCGCTTCGATGGCAGCGTTCAGCGCGAGCAGGTTGGACTGCTCGGCAATGTCGTTCACCGTGGCGATGATTTCGGCAATCGCCTGGTTCCGCTCGCTCAAAGTCACGATGTTCTCGGCCACGTTCTCCACTTGCTCACGGACTCCGACCATCGTGCGATTGGTGCTTTGAACGGCGGCCAGACCGGACTCACCGGACTCCGAGAAGGACGCCGCGGAATTCACGACCTCGCGCGCCCGTTCTGAGATCTGCGTCCCGGACTGGCTGATCTCCTCCATGGTTGTAGTGGTTTCCTGAATCGCAGTGGCCTGCTGTTTCGTTGCGGCGGCTTGCTGCTGAATCGAGGCAAGGACCTCGGTAGCGGCGGCGGCTAGGTTTTTCGAGATGCTGTTATTCTGGGTGGCGAGCTCGCGCAGCGAATCCAACATGACGTTGAAGACCCGGGAGAGCTCCCCAATCTCGTCCTGGGAAAAGATCGGAAGCTTCTCATGCTTGAGGTTTCCTTCGGCGATGGCGTTGGCCATGCGTACGACCCGGCTGAGCGGGGCAATGATATTCCGGTTCACGAAATAAGCCATGAACAGTAGGAGGGCGATGCTGAGCGCTCCAGCGATGACGAGCGCTTTGCGCGTTTCCGCCGCGTACTCAAGACTCAAAGCGGTCCTCTTCACCCGCAGGGAATCCTCCTCGGCGATTGCTTCATTGAGTAGGAGTTTAAGGCGATCCATTGAAATCTTCCCGCGGTCCGTCAGCACAATCTTGCGCGCGGCCTCAAACCCCTGCTCCCTGCGGATCCGTATGGTTTCGGCGATCTCGGCAAGCCTCGAGGCCGTCACGCTCTTGATCTCCACCAGACGGGCCTGTTGATTTGGGTTATCTGAAGTGATCTCCTTCGCCTCCGTGATATTGCGATCGAGCTGGCTTAAAGCGGACTTGTACGGCTCGAGATAATGATCTTCACCTGTGATCAAAAAGCCGCGCTGCCCCGTCTCCGCGTCCTTGAGATCCGACAGGATATCCCTAAGTTCTTTTCTGGCTTCGAAACTGCGAACCACCCATTCCGAAGAGGACACCATCTCGCCGGTACCCCGATAGGACACGGCCGCTCCGAGCAGCGAGAAGAGCGCGGCGACTCCGAAAATACTCAATATTTTGAACCCGATGGACATCCTCATTTACCAGTCTCCTTTAAATTTCTTTACCTAGGGAACCCCCACCGATGAGCGGGTGGCGGACGATCGCACTCGTATCCAGGAGCACCACGCGTTCCGGGCTGATCGACTTCGAAAACTTTCCGAACGGGAGATCTTCGATCCCAGTCCCGCTCGCGCTCAACGCTTGGTTTGGCAGAACCGCCTCGACTGCCACGGCCCAAGGCAGGTTCGGGCTTCGCAATACCACGGCAAACTTGAGCCGATCGATTTCGGTGACATAAGTCGACTTGCCCAAGAGCCGATCCAAATGAAAGACTGGCAAGACGGTGCCGCGGTGATTAACAATACCGTGGTACTCGGGCGGCGCACCGGGTACGCGAGTCACTTGGCCCAGCGATACGACTTCCAGGACCGAGCCGAGCTCGAACGCGAATTTTTCTGAACCCAACGCGAAGACCAGGCAATCCACTCCAGCACCCTTCGTGTCGCGACTGCACGCGCGCCCAGCCAGTTTCGCCGCCCTCTGATTGAGAATTTTATTAGACTTGGCAGAGTCGCCCTCCCAGCCTCGGGCTAGACGCTGTCTCGTCGAATCCAGTTCGCTCTTGATCCGCGTCCAATCAATGGGGTTCTTCATCCGGCCTCCGCGGTCGTGATTGCCCGCAGTTGTAGGACGCAAAGTTTGCGGAGATCACGAACGGTGATGCCGTCGCCGCCTAAGAGCAGCAAATCATCGGTCACACCGCTCAGCTCGGCGATCGCCATTTCAAACCGCGAGGCCGCCTGACCCTTCAGTCCCTGCTTCAGTTGGACGATCGCCAGGTGATAGTGACCGAGCACGAGCCCGGGCGCGATCGAAAGCGCCTTAATTAGCGCTTTTTCAGCGGCGTGGAGCTGATTCTTCTGCTCGTAGAAGGTCCCGAGATAAAGATGCGCGATTCCATGCCGCTCGTTCCGTGCGATCAGCGCCCTGCAAACCTGAATCGCTTCGTCAAATTCACCGCGATCCGAGAGTTGCCGAATTCGAATGAGGTCGTCGAGGGTGGGAGTCTCCTGCGGTTCGACCTTCGCAATAGGGACTGTGACTGAGACTGGCGCAGGCGCCAGCATTGCTTGCACCCAAGGAGTAGCGGGCAGCGCGACCCTCTGCCCTTGCTTCCGGTAGACGGTCGTGCCCGGCAAGAGGAGCGTTTCGAAACCTGTGAATGGATCGACTCCAGACTCCGCGTGCCCGGCGATCATCCATCCGTCCTCGCTGAGGGAATCGCGGAACTTGGGCACGATCGACGCGATCGTTTTTCGGCTGAAATAGATCATCACGTTCCGACAGATGATCAGATCCAAGTCGCTCAGGCCTGAAACCAGCGAGGGAAATGGGTCCTGGACCAGATTATGATGCTGGAAACTAATCCAGCTCGCATGCTCGGGGCGGATTTTCCAGGCTTTGCCCGTCGGGCTGAAGTGCTTCTGCTTGAAGAGGGGTGTCTGCAGACGGAATGCCCATTCCTCGTAGACTCCGGCTTTGGCGTGCTCAAGGAAGTCC
>JAYVOO010000480.1:0-15547 GCA_043757905.1 Oligoflexia bacterium | reverse complement strand
TCGATCCTCGCGTCGGTGGACTGGCTGGCTAATATCAAGCTCGGAGTAAATGACCGGAAGGTCGCCGAGGAAGTCTTCTCGCAAGTGGGGCGCAGGCTGCACTTCCTGGCCGAGGTCGGCGTCGGCTATCTCACGCTCTCGCGCTTGGCTAAGTCACTCTCGGGCGGCGAGTTTCAGCGAATCAACCTGGCCACCCAGCTCGGCAACGGCTTGTGCGGCACGCTCTACGTGCTGGATGAGCCGAGCATCGGGCTGCATGCGGCCGACACGAAACGGCTGATCGGCGTGCTTGAGCGGCTGCGCGACCAGGGCAACACGCTTGTCGTCGTGGAACATGATCTCGAAGTCATGAAAGCCGCCAACTGGCTGGTCGAGCTCGGACCTGCTGCCGGGGCGCGCGGCGGCGAGCTGGTAGCCCAAGGCACGGCGCAGGACCTGATCAACAACCCCGGGTCACTTACCGGGAAATACCTATCGGGTGCGTTCCGCCTCGAGCGCGGCCGCGCGAAACGCCCTTCCGCGCGCAGGTCGCTTAGGCTCACCGGCTGCCGTGAGAACAATCTTCAGAACATCGATGTCGACATCCCACTGGATCGATTCGTCGTCGTGACCGGCGTATCGGGCTCGGGCAAAAGCACGCTCGTGCACAAAACGCTCTACAACTCGCTCTCGCGCGTGTTCTTCAACACCTCTGATCCCGTCGGCAAGTTTGACCGCCTTTACGGCGCCGAGCAGCTCTCGGGAGTCGTGCTGCTCGACCAGAGCTCGATCGGCAAGAACTCGCGCTCCAATCCCGCGACCTACCTCAAGGCCTGGGATGAGGTTCGGCGCATCTACGCCAACCAGGTGCTCTCGCTCCGCCGCGGGTTCATGCCCCAGCATTTCTCCTTCAACGTCGACGGCGGCCGCTGCCCGGTGTGCAAAGGCGAAGGCGAAATCACCCTTGATATGCATTTCATGGCCGAGGTGAAGCTGCCCTGCGAGGAATGCGACGGCAAGCGCTTCAAGAAGAACGTGCTCGACGTCACTTACCGCGGCAAGAACGTGAACCAACTCCTGCATTCCACGATCGATGAGGCCTACGAGATCTTCCGCGACAACCCGCTCCTGATCAAGAAGCTGGGTCTGCTCCGGGATGTCGGATTGGGCTACCTACAGCTCGGCCAATCCGCGACGACGCTTTCGGGCGGCGAATCGCAACGCCTGAAGATCGCCGCCACTCTCGACGAGAAGTACAATGAGAACCTGCTCTACATTTTCGATGAGCCGACCACGGGCCTGCATCTCGAGGACGTGAAGCGGCTGATGGGTGTCGTGCAGGATCTGGTCGACGCCAAGAACAGCGTGGTCATGATCGAGCACCATCTGGATGTCATCGCGCAGTCCGACTGGGTCATCGACCTCGGTCCTGGCGGTGGTGACGCGGGCGGCGTGCTGGTGGGCGCTGCCCCGCCGGATGAGCTGATCGACGATCCGGCCTCCGTCACGGGCGAGATGTTGCGTGCCCATGGCTACCAGTTCGAGGGCCAGCCAGGCCGGCTGGGGCATCCCCACACCGCGCCCTAACGGGTAACGTGGCCTTTTCCCTGGAACGCGTCCTTCACAGGCAACGATGAGGCCTTGGAGCTCGGCTCGGCCCGACCTGCCTCCGGCGTGCGCGCCTTGGCCTGGAAGACGAGCGACTTAGGGAACTGCTCCCCATTAATGGCTTCTTCGGTTCGGCGCGGCGAATCCGTCTGGAAAGCGGAAGGCGCGATTTTCGGCGCGCCAACAGATCCGCCGTTGATCAGGTTTTGCGCGGGTGGTGAGACGCCCGCGAGGTTCCGCTTCGGCCACACTCGGTTCGGATCCACGGGTTTGAGCGGCCCAAGTTCGGAGCCGTCCGTCAGCCTGACCTTGTTGTTCTTCAAGCTCGCCTCGAACTCCTCTTGAACAACCTGGTTCATCTGCAGCTGAGCGGGACGAATGATCTCTGCCTCGGCTTTGACGAGATCCACGCCGGGCTTCGAGAAAATGCGCTCCGTGTACTCGTTCATGGCTTTCGCCATCCCTGATAGAGCGCCTTGCACCGTCTCGCCCGCGGACGCTCTCGCGGAGAATAGGAGAAGCGCGATGGGCAGGAGTGTCAGAGGCGACCCGTGCTTGAATCTGAATAACATACTTTTATTGTCAAGTATGATCGGATGATTTACAATAGAAAAGTTAGCCAACTCTGTACCGCATCTGTCTCCGGGGGTTCGTACGTTGTCCGTAGGGGGAAGTTTCATGATCAACCTTTTAAAACGGCCTGCTTTGGTCCTATCCATCATTCAGCTCTGCGCCGGCAGCGCGGCCTGGGCTGAAAAAGTCGCGAAATCGACCAACGTCGGAAACGCCGAAGCGCCCTGCTATCCAGGCAGCGTGAACGACAAGTGGCGCACCTGCGAGAAAGTTATCCATAAAAAGGTCAACCTCGATGGCTCGTCGGAGACCGGCGCCTACTCGGCCGAAGAGCATATGGCGGGCACCCTGCAACAGGTGAACGAGAATATCCGGCTGCAGATGGCGACCTATCTGAAAGGCAACTACCTCTCGGAAACCGGCAAAGGCGAGTCGGTCGATGGTAAAGTCTGCAACTCGACAGACAATGACTTCGTGCCCACGAAGACCGGAAGCTGCGGCAACACCGCTTTTGTCCGCGTGCAGCCGGGCCTGACGACTTTCGTCCACACGCAGGGTTATGGGACCTGGGAAGACGGGGTCCTGCGCGGCGCCTACATCGCCGCCAACGCGTGCTTTTATAAAGAAGTCACCGACAAGTTGAACGGTGGCGGCGTGGCCAGCGTTCCGATCGTCGAACCCTGCGCAATGCTGCTCTCTAAATTCAACGAGCAGAAGTCCAAGTTCCTGTCGTCGCCTTCCGTTGAATTCGTGAAGCCAGGCAACTGCCCAGAAGACAGCGAAAAGCTCCAGAACGGCAGTATCCGCTACCTCACTCTCGGCCAGGCCGTGAAAGAGGATAACGCCGATACGACGAACTTCGGTGCCCGCAACCAGAACTGTGCCTATCTGCGCGCGCAGCGTAGTGCGATCGAAGCCCTCTTCGCCGACGTCATCACCTGCGACGTCAACGCGCGGTCCTATGTGGCGTTCCACAACAACGTCACTGACAAGGAAGCGCACAAGAAGATCTTCGACAAGCTGAACAAGATCATCTATCCGAAGTGCCAGGGGCAGTGCATGCCGCTCTTCGATCCGACGGACCCGGACTCGATGGACAGCGTCCAGCAATGCGCGACCAGCTGCTACGGCGAAGCGGTGAAGGAAGAGCTTCCGAAGATCATCGAAGACATGTGGCCAAAGGACGGCCCCTGCAAGGCAAGCCTGGGATTTCCTGCATTCTTCGCCATCGGCTCGCTCCGCCGCCGTAAGAAAAAATCTGATCCACGGAAACAGACCGGCAGAGATCTCGGTATTGGCCGGATTAGCCTGATCTTCGCTCTCGCCGGCTCGGCTGTGCATCTCTTTTCGGCCTGCTCGCAACCTCCAGCCGGTGGCGCGACCGATGCCGCAGTCGCACATGGCGACACTCCTATGCCCGGAGCGAACCTGCCAGCGCCAGGCAAACTCGCCATCGACAAAGGCCTGCACGACTATAACTCGGCCAATTCGGCGGATACCAATGCCCGCGACGAAAACAGCACCAAGCCCGGCACCAATGGTACGATCGCAAAAACTGACGGCGCGGCCGCCGGCGCTCCGAACCCGAACGACTCCTCCGGGCAGGGCCCGAGCGGTGGCGTGAACGGCTCGTACGCGAACGCTCCCAACCTGCTGGGCGGCACTGGAACGGTCGATCCGTTCGCCTCCAACGGGATGGATCATTTCAGCGCGGTCGACGGCGGCATCAAGAACGGCGTGAATACCGCAGGCTCCGGCCCCGGGGGCAAGGGTAATAACGGCGGAAAAGGCCTCGATGTGGGCAATCTTTTGAAAAATAACGGCCTCGTTTCGCCGAAAGGTGGAGCAGGCGGAAGCTCCGGCGGAGGAAGCGGGCAGCTCGGCAGCTCGGGCGGACCAGGCGCTGGCGGAATCGGAGGCGATCCCAACGCTCCAGGCGCGGGCGGTCCTCTCGACGGGCCGGGCTCACTCAAGAACGACGCGATTGGCGCAGCTTTCGCCGGCGGCGGCGGTGCCGGCGGCTCGGGTGGACGCTCGGGCGATGGCTCGAATCCGTTCGACGTAGGCGGCGGCGCCGGTGGCGCGGGAGCCGGCGGTCGACTCGACTTCAACTCAAACGGTACGCGCGCACTCGCTTCGAACGGCGCCGATCGCGCGGACTATCTCAGCCTGATCGACCCGAAAGACAGCATCTTCAAGGTCGTTCACCGCCGTTATGAGAAGACGACGATTGCGTGGAGACGCGAAGCCACGACCAAGCACTAGCTGCTGACCATCAGCGATTCCACTCCGAGTCGGCGTCCCCATCGAGCACTTGAATTGGGATGGTCGGCGAAGGCGAGAGCGCGAAGACGTATCCCACAGCCGCATCCGCATCCGCAGCAGCCGCGCTGGAGAACTTCTGTCCACCCGTGCTAGCGGGAGAAAGTTCAATCTGCGCCTGCGCGAGGACCTTCACTTCCTTCTGCTCCAGATCCTTGAAGATCGATGGATTGCCGATCAGCCGGTAGAAGGGGAAGGCCTTGCGACGCGTCGTGGCCAGCCAAGGGTGTAGGTCAAGGTTCACGTTCAAATAGGCAATCTTGCCCATGAACACGACTTTTCCGATCAATGTATAAGCCTCACCGTCGGCGAGCTCCACGACCTGATTAGTATTACTAAAGGGTGAAGGCACTTCGTGCCCTTCCCCACCCTTGTACTCACACCAGCAGCGCTGGGGTCCAGGATATGCCAACGCCACGCCGCTCACACCGGCGAAGCCGGCGACGACCATACTCAGGACCAGAACTGCTTTGAAATTCATTTTTCCCATATTCTCCCCCACAGAGAAAAAAAGACCCTAATCACTCGCTGACTTCCATCTCAGGCAGCGTGCTTGCGCGCGGACTGCCACTCCTATGCTCGCGACCCGGCGCCTTTTCGCGCCGGCCTGCATTCAAAACCACTCCACCGCGAGGCTGCGTCCCGTCCGCCGACTTTCCGCCGATGAACTGGATACGCAAGCCCGGAGCCAGGCGATACCCTTCCTTCCAATTCAGAAGGTACTGAGGGTTCTTAACGTCGGGCTCGATGAGCTTCCTCAGGCGGTTGATATTGTAATAAAGCTTGTTGTCGTGGGCCTCGGGCCGATAGTTTTCCTTCCAAACGCGCTCGATGATCTCGGCCTTGGAAAGCCCGCGGTCGGCGTCGTCGCCTTCGCGCCCGTGCGCATCCGAGAGAGACTGAAGAATATCCAGCAGCACGTACTGCTTGCCTAGCGCAATGGATCTGTTCTCGCGGGTTTGAACGGTGCAATGCCGGCTGTCGATGACCAAGTCGACGGCATCGGCGGCGAGCTTGTCGCGCTCGCGGGCGATTTCGCGCAGGAGCAGACCGAATTCGGGCCCGGAGCAGGCCTTCTCCATCAGATTCAAATACCAATAGGCTTCCGAGTAGTTTTGCTGATGCCGCGAAAGCCGCGCATACCCGTAAAGGACGTACAAGTGATAGTACCAGTTGTGCTCGCCCAGGAAACTCCCGTGCGCCTTCTGGTACCACTGCCGGGCGCTGTCGTACTTGCGGTCGCGCTCGTCAATATTGCCCAGAACGAGATAGAGAATCCCGTTGATGCCCTTCAGGTTCTCCGGCTCGTGCCGCCTCAAAAGCTCGTGAGTCAGGAGCTGCGCCCGCTTGAGATGCCCGCGCTGCCACAGCATCGCCGCCAGCATGACCCAGCCTTTGGCAAGCGCTTCAGGCGCGGGCTTGGATTCCTTGCGTACAGCGCGCAGATAATTGTGCAGGTAGCGCTGGGCGCGCATCGAAAGCTGCTGATGGCGGGCGACAACGCCTTTGCAGTACCAGGCCATCGCAGGGATCTGGCGGGGATAGGCCGCCATCAAAGCATCCAGCTCGCGATCCCAATGTTCCATGGCCTGTTCATCCAAGCCTTCGCCGGCCAGTCGAAGCAGCCCCGCGATCGCTTCCATCGTGGACTTCAAATCTTCAGCGTCGCGAGCTTCCTGCAAAGCCATTTCGAAAGCGATCTTAGCTTCCAGCAGCTCGCACTTCTCCGACCGCAACTGACCCAGCTGGAGCCAGCTCTGAGCGCTCGAAGCGCGGACGCCCGAGACCGCGCGACCGCTCGACGACTTGCGTGCGCGCGCGGATGCCGACTTTGATTTCTGCGTCGCGGAGGAACTGGAAGGGCGAGGCTTAGCCATAGAGGAGAACCGACTTTGCCCTAGCTCCCAGAGGGGGTCAAATGGGTTTAAGACTTTTATTCGGGCTATGGTATTCCAAAAATCAGGAGCTCTTTCGATGATTCTGCACTGTGCACGCTGGCCAGAAAGCCCTGGGGTCCAATCCATGGTCCACAAGGAGAAGCTGGTGTTTCTCCACGGCATGGGTGGCACCGGAAACCTGTGGCGACCGGTCGCAGCATCGCTAGAAGAGCACTACGAAATTCTCGCGCCCGATCAGCGTGGCCATGGCCAAAGTCAGATCCCTCACACGCCCGGCAGTCGCTTGGAGCCGAGATATACTCCGCTGGACTATGGCCAAGACGTAGTCGAGACGCTCGATGCGCTTGATTTCAAGCCTGCCTGGATCATCGGCCACTCGATGGGAGTGCGCACGGCCTGCGCGGTCGCTCACCTTTCGCCCGCGCTAGTCCGGGGCCTCGTGCTCGTCGACCTCGGTTTTTCGGGACCTGCAGGAGGAGGTCTTGGCCAGGGACTCGCAGACTTCCTGCGCGGCTTCCCGATATTTTTTCTCACCCGCGCGGAAGCGCGAAATTACATGAGCGCGAACTGCCCGGACCCATCGATCGGCCAATATCTTATGGCAGTCTCCCGCGCGCGGGCGGACGGGGCGATCGAGTTTCCTTTTGATCGCGCGGCGCTGCTCGCCACCCTCGACGCGGCCCGGGATGCCTCGGTTCGCACCTGGGTGCGCGCCTTGGGCTCGACCGGGATGCCAATCCTGGTTCTTCGAGGCGCTTTGAGCGGCGTTTGGAGCAAGAAAGAGTTCGAGGAGGAGCGCGCGCGTTTCACGGATCTGCCCGGAGTGTGCTTCGAAGAGTTCGCGGACGCTGGCCACGGCCTGCCATTCGAGAAGCGCCTGGAGTTTGCGACGCGCCTGGAGCGCTTCATCGCCCCCTTGCTTCTGGCCCCTGCTCCGATTAGCCGCCGACCGTAGCTTCTCCCACGACCGACTCATTGATGTCGATGCGCGCCTTTTCGGTGAGCTTCTTCATCCAGTCCTCAAAAAGCTCGCGCTCTTTGCGCTGGGCGATCTGACGGATCAAGGCCGGACGCTCTTTCTCGAGCTTCGCGGTATCTGCGGTTTGGGAGCCCACCACCGTCGCAACGACCGTACCTGCCGGCAGCACGTACTTCTTGGACTTGCCATCCGCGAGTGGTGATTTGGGTGAGAACGCATCGCGCGCGACTTCCTTCGCCTCGCCGAGCCCAGGGAATGAGACGCCCAGCTGAGAGACCAGGCCGGTCTCCTTGACCGTGACTCCGTAAGACTTCAGGAGCTCGTTGACCTTGGCGTCGCCTGCCTTGCCTGTGCCGAGGAGCTCGGCCACTTGCCCGGCAAGCTTCTCATTGACTTTCTGGACGTCGGCGACCTTTTCGGCCGATAAAATCTCGCGCGCGACAGCGGTCTTGGAGTCCTCGAAACTCTTCCCTTTGTAGCGCGTTTCTTTCTGGCCTTCGAACTGCGCTTTCGATTTGTTCAAGTTACCGGCATCTTTGAGGAATGCCGCAACGTCTGAATCCGACACTTGAACCCCCTTACGACCGCTCTCGGCCGTGAGGAGCACGTACTTCACATTGCGCTTGTCTTCATTGAGAAGGAATTCCTTCTGAACTTCCTGGTCGGATGCATGAACCTGGCGCGAGAAGAAATCATTCCAATGCTGAGTCGAAAGATCCTCTTTGATGAGTTTCTCGAACGTCCACGGCGAGTAGTTGTTGCCCTGAAGCACGGCCTTATAAGTGGCCACGTCGAAGTGCCCGTCTTTCTGAAAGACCGGCATGCTCACGATCTGAGACTTAATCGCCTCGTCGGAGGCCGAAATTCCCTGACGCTCCGCCTCTTGCACCATCAATTTGCGTTGGGCGAGCTCGCGAAAGACGACTTTCTTGATCCCGAACATCTTGAGCTGCTCGTCGGAGATCTTGCCGCCCGCCATGTTTCGGAACATTTCGATGCGCCGATTGTACTCGCGATTAAATTCGGGGATGCCAACGGCTTCGCCGTTCACCGTGCCAGCGACGGAAGCGTCATGCAGGCCACGGGTGGCCTTAGGGTTGAATACGCCGGAAAACACGAAGACCAGGGCGATGCCGCCGATGATCACGCTGATGATGACTTTGCCGAACCGGTGCCGAATCCATTCCAACATACGTTCTCCCCTGAAGACTTTGTTCTTAACATGCCTAGCTGCATCTGATTAAATCCGTATACTGGATACAGAGTCAATCAAATGACCAGAATTGCCCGCTTCGCTCGCCCGAATTGACCAGGCCGACCGTCAGGGCCGGCCGAGATTATATGATCAAATACTTAAAAGAATACCGATTTTATATCATTCTTTTTTTATTCATTCTGATCCCCGTCGTCGCGATCGACACCGCGAGCCGCACGACTCGGGACTACCGCTTCTATGACCGGGTCGTCGTGCGGCTGACCGCACCCGTGCAGTCGGTCATCAGCTGGACCCTCGAAGTCATCAGTTCGGGCTTCCAGAACTACGTCTACCTGCTGAGCACTCGCCAGGAGAACTTGGCGCTCCTTGAGGAGAATCGCCGCCTCCTGAACTCGATCGCGGGCCTGAAGGAAACCGAGCAGGAGAACCTGCGCTTGAAGAAGCTCCTCGACTTCAAGGATAAATTCAAGCTGAGCTCAGTGCTAGCGCGGGTCATCTCGCGAGACACCTCGACTGAGTTTCGCGCGATCCGCATCAATCGCGGCGAGAACGCGGGGATCCAGAAGAACATGGCCGTCGTGACCAATCAGGGCGTGGTAGGCCGAGTCCTTCGGACTACCGCGGACACCGCCGACGTCGTCACGATCCTTGACCTTTATTCGGCGGTCGACGCGATCGACGAGCGCTCGCGGGCTCCCGGAGTCGTGGAAGGCTTGACCGACGAGACTTGCCAGATGCGCTTCACGCTGCGCACGGACGACATCCAGCCGGGCGACACCCTCATCTCGAGCGGCCTCTCCGGACTCGTGCCCAAGGGCATCCCGATCGGACGAGTCTCCAAGGTCAATCGCAAACCCTTCGGCATCACGCAGGAAGTGGAAGTCATTCCCAGCGTGGAATTCTCGAAGCTCGAGGAGGTCATGGTGATCACGGAGGCGAAGAACGACAGCGCTAAGAACGCGGTTGCGAGCGAGAGCGCGACTCCGGCGGGCGCGAAGCCATGACCCGCATCCTACTCCGGCTTCTCAACGCACCGGGGATCATTCTCCTGACCGCGATCGGCATCGCGATCCAGACCTCGCTCTTCGCGTGGCAGCCGATCAGCTACTTCCAGCCGGACGTCGTGCTACTCATCGTGATCTATTGCGCCTTCCGCCGGTCCTTCACTGAGGGCGGCGTGCTCACGCTGATCGCCGCGAACATCGTCGAGATCCACAGCGCAGCTCCGAGCGGCTTCTTCCTCATCATCTATATGTCGATTTACCTTGGCGTTCGGGGAGCCACCAAAGTCCTGGTCATTCCCGGGATGTACTCCTGGATGCTGCTGACGCTGATGGCGTCGGTGCTCTCGAAGATCGAAGGCCTTGGCATCATGTACCTGCTGGGCGGCTCGCTGAACCAGTGGCGCCATACGCTCTTCCTGCTCTTTCCAGGGGCAGTCACTGCGGGCCTGACCGGAATCGCGGTTTACCGTGGGCTCGAGAAGTTCGACGAGCTCACCTACAAGAATCGGAACGAGTCTTCCTTGGATGACGAGCTCCAGGTCGTCGGCGAGAGCTACTGACGTATGGCTTTTCTAGGACAAGAAGAGCAGATCCGGGAATTTCAGGACCGCTTCCGGTACATTTACGTCGTTGTCTTTCTGGGCATGGCTTTCCTGATCTCCCGCATGGTTTACCTTCAGATTCTTATGGGCGACAAGATGCGGCAAGTTTCCGAGGAGAACCGCATCAAGCGGGTCAAAGTAACCGCGCCAAGGGGCATGATCTTCGACCGCAACCACAAGCTCCTGATCGACAACCGCCCTGCGTTTGACCTCGAGATCATTCCACAGTACCTGCGCGAGTCCAAGCAGAGCAAACCCGTGATCGAGCGCCTGGCCAAGCTCGTGAAGATGCCTGAGGCCGCGATCAACGACGTGCTCAATAAGAACCGCGGCCAACCGCCTTTCCTGCCCGTGAAGATCAAGACTGACCTCACGCGCGAGGAAGTCGCGCGCATCGAGACCTGGAAGATCGACATGCCCGGCGTCGAAGTCCGCGAGGAGATCCGCCGTACGAATATCTACGGCGAGGTCGCCTCCCACCTGCTGGGCTACATCGGCGAAATCAATCCCACGGAGCTCCCGCAGTTCAACAAGGACGGCCCTGGCAGCGCGAACACTGCGGCCTCGGGTATCGCCTTCTTGCGATACAAGCTGGGCGACAACGTCGGCAAGTTCGGCCTCGAGCAGAAAATGGAGGAAGTCCTCCGCGGCGTCGACGGCGAGGAGATCAAGGAAGTGGACGCGCTCGGCCGCGTAAAGCTCGAGAAGAAAAGCCGCGTGCTTACGTCCACCCCCGACAAGCCCGCCGTCCCGGGCAAGAACCTGATCCTCACAATCGACCAGGATCTACAGGTCGCGGCAAACAAAGCCTTCGGGGACAATATCGGGTCGGTCGTCGCGATCGATCCCAAGACCGGCCAGATCCTGGCCATGCTTTCCAGGCCCTCGTTTGATCCCACGGAATTCTCCCGCGGCATTCCCGCTGCGCTTTGGGCGAAGCTGCTCAAGAACGAAAATCATCCGCTGCGCGACAAGACGATCCAGGACCATTATCCTCCGGGCTCCACCTTCAAGATCGTGACCGCGATCGCAGGCCTCGAAGAAGGCGTCATCGACGAGCACACGCACTTCGCCTGCTCGGGCTCCATCCGCGTGGGCAATCGCGTCGCGCACTGCTGGAAAAAAGGCGGACACGGCAACATCGACGTCAGGCGCGCGATCACCGAGAGCTGCGACGTGTTTTTCTACAAAACCGCGCAACGCCTGAAGAGCGTGGACGACATCGCGAAGTGGGCATTCAAGCTGGGGCTGGGCAAGAAGACCGGCATCACGCTCCCGCGCGAGGTGCCTGGCCTCATGCCGACCGAGGCGTGGAAGATGAAGGCGCTTAAGCAAGCCTGGAACGGCGGCGAGACTGTTTACGTGGCCATCGGCCAGAGCTTCGACCTCGTCACCACTCTTCAGCTCGCGAACCTATACGCCGGCTTGGGCAACGGCGGCGTGATCTACCGCCCTTACCTCGTCAAGGACGTCGAGTCTTTCGAGGGCGAAGTCCTGAAGACTTTCCCGCCGGATCCGCTGGACCAGCACACGTTGAAGCCTAAGACCGTGGAGCTCGTGAAGGAAGGCCTCTGGGGCGTCGTAAACACGCCGCACGGCACGGCATACAGCATGCGGCTGCCTGGCATGGATTTCGTCGGCAAGACCGGCACCGCGCAGGTCATCCGCATCTCGCAGGAAAAGATCTACGCC
This sequence comes from Oligoflexia bacterium, assembly GCA_043757905.1. Lineage (GTDB taxonomy): Bacteria > Bdellovibrionota > UBA1018 > UBA1018 > UBA1018 > JAYVOO01. The sequence goes on along the minus strand of JAYVOO010000480.1, from coordinate 3,674 downwards.
AAGTGCGAGAACATGCGCTTCCGCGATCGCCATCACGGCATCTTCGCCGGCTTCGCGCCGCTCAACGACCCTCGGATCGCGGTCGGCGTGATCGTCGAGCACGGATGCCACGGCGGGACCGCTGCCGCGCCCGTCGCGCGCGCGATCATCAAGACGTATCTCGAGAAGCTCAATCCCGAGCTCTACGGAGAGAAGGCGATCGCCGAACGCGTCAAGGCCCAGGGCAAGAACCCGAGCGTGCCGATGTCCGCGGCGAAAGCCTCCGGCGTGGATGAAGAAGACGTGCTGGGCGGCGAGACCATCGAGACCCAGCTACCGGACGACAATTCCCCGCCCCCTGCGCCTCCTGGACGCGGCGACGTGAGCCCTGATTGATTATGAGAGGTACGAGACCATGACCCATTCTTCGACCGAAAGCCCGATGCTCCTTGAGGACGGCGGCGTCCGATTCGGGATGTACGAGGAGGAGCTGAAGAAGTTCAACTGGAACCTGCTCGTGCTTGAGCTTGTTCTCTTCGGGATCGGGCTCTGGAACCTCGTCTCGGCGACCGGCGTGCAAGACAAGTCGCAGGGGCTTTACCGCCAGCAGCTGCTCTTCTTTGGGATCGGCATGGCGATGACCGCGCTGATCCTACTTCTCCACTACTCGTTCTTCTCCCGCATCGCCTACATCATCTACTTCGCGAATCTGCTGCTTCTGGTCGCCGTCATGTTCTTTGGGCGTTCGAATCTGGGTGCCAAGCGCTGGCTCGGCATCGGTGCGCTCGGCATCCAACCGTCCGAGCTCATGAAGCTCTCCATGGTCATCTGCCTGGCCAAGTACTTCGAAAACGACCGCACGGTGGGGGGCTACGGGTTTCGGGACCTGCTGCTTCCGCTTGTCTTAGTATTGCTGCCCACGGCGCTCATCATGCTCCAGCCCGACCTGGGAACCGCGCTCGTCTTGCTCGCGACCTCGACCAGCATGGTTCTCTTCATGAAAGTGAAGCCCCGCGTGCTCATCATCACCGGAATCTGCCTGGCCACGATGATGCCCGTCGCCTACAAGTTCGGCCTAAAGCCCTACCAGCGCCAGCGCCTAGTCTCTTTCATCGACCCTGCCGCCGACCCCAAGGGCTCAGGCTACAATTCCATCCAGTCGATGGTCGCCGTCGGAAGCGGCCAAGTATTCGGCAAAGGCTATAAGAAAGGCACCCAGGGCCACTTGAACTTCCTGCCCGAGCATCACACCGACTTCATTTTCTCGGTCTACAGCGAGGAGCACGGATTCGTCGGGAGCGTGATCCTGCTCGTGCTTTACCTGGCATTTCTCCTGAACGGCCTCTCCGTCGCCTACCAATCCCACGACAAATTCGGGGTACTTGTGGCGTTCGGGATCATGACTATCTTCTTCTGGCATATCTTCATCAACATGGGGATGGTCATGGGGGTGCTGCCGATCGTGGGCGTTCCCCTGCCCTTCTTGAGCTATGGCGGATCATCTCTAATGACCTCGGTCCTAAGCGTTGCTATACTCACGAATATCGCGAACAAGAAGTTCATGTTCTAGCGCCCTCCCGATTCCGGGCGAAGGCGCAGGAAATCACCGAAAGGATCTCGTATGAAGCCGATTTACAGCAAAACCAAAATCATGAGCGCCGCCCTGGCGCTGTCCGCCCTGGGCCTCGGTGTGAGCATGCCCAGCTGCCCGGGAAATCAGGCCATGCAAAGCCAAGTGGACGCGCTTCAGACGAGCCAGGCCGATCTGAACCGCAAGATCCTGGCCCTCGACTCCAAGATGAGGATCGTCGATACCGACATGCCGCAGATCAAGCAGATCCTGGCGCAGATGACGAGCACGATCCAGGCGCAGAAGGCCGCGCTCGATCAGCTCGATGCCGCAGTCAAGGCCGTGGACGCGAAGGCGAGCCATGGCGGCGGCGGAGCAAAAGCCAAGGCGGCGCCCAAGAAAAAAGGCCGCTGAAGACCCGCTAGGACAGCCTCCCGGTTTTCTGGTATGGGTTCTCCCAATTGATGCCCATGCCCCAAGAAACCCATTACTCTTACAGCCGCTACCTCGAAAAAACCTTCGGTGAGAAGACCTACAAGGTCGTCGTCAACAGCGGGCTGACCTGCCCGACTCGCGACGGCACGCTTGCTAAGCGCGGCTGCGCTTTCTGCGACGTGCGCGGCTCAAGCTCCTTCTTCGGTAAAAAGGGCCGGGGCGCGGAGATCGCCGCCCAAATCCAGAGCCGCCTGCCCGCGATCCGCGAGCGCTTCAATGCGCGCAAGTTTCTCGCTTACTTCCAGAGCTACACGAACACCTACTCCGACGCCGAGTACCTGCGCTCGATCTACGGCGCCGCCTTGGCCGAACCCGGCATCTCGGGCCTCTGCATCGGAACTCGGCCCGACTGCCTGCCCGACTCGGTGATTGAGCTGCTCGAGGAACTGGCCCAGACCCATTACGTATCTCTCGAGCTCGGCGTCCAGTCGTTCGAGGACCCGACGCTCGAGTGGCTGACGCGCGGCCACGACGGCAACTGCTCGCTCCTAGCGCTCGAAAAGATGCGCGCGCGCGCGCCGCACGTGCACGTCTGCGTGCACCTGATCTTTGGCTCGCCGACCGACAGCCCGCGCGCGGGCCGGGACGCGGCGCTCCTGCTGAATCAGGCGGGGGTGAAGGGCGCGAAGCTTCACCAGCTCATGGTGCTTGAGCATACGGAGCTCGCGGAGCGCTGGCGCGCCGAACCTTTCCACACGGTCTCCGTCGAGGAGTACGCGGAAGTCGCCGCGGACTTCATCGAGCATCTCTCACCTGATATCTATATCGAGCGCCTTTGCGCGACCGCGAGCCATGGCGACGAATGCCTCGCGCCCGACTGGAGCCGCGGGCGCTGGGCTCCGCACAATCAGCTGCGAGATCTGCTCGAGAAACGCTCCTGCCGGCAGGGAGCGTTGCTTCCCTCAGGTAAAGTGACTCTGCCTGAGCCGAGCGAAGTCCGCCTCACTTGAAAATCCCACCCTAAAACTAAAATTTTTTAACCACTCGCGACCCCGCGCTCGCACCATACACTTGCACCGCGAAGCGCGCGTTGTGCGCGCGGCAGGCGTGCCTGAGATTCTCGAGCGTGCTTGCCCCACTCAGCGCGAAAGGTTTCGGGGGGTGATCGAACTGAAGCCTTAACCTGGATGTGCACCTCGCATTGCTTGTGGGGTCTCGCCACTCGCACTGCCCTAACGACCGTTTCCAAATCTCTTGCTTCGTTTCGACCGCGATATACCGGGAGTGGTTTGAAACTGCCGCAAGCTCGCGCACTGGACCGTGCTCACGTTCATACCCGTGCCCGCCCTGGGAGGTAACGCAGAGCTTCGCGGACACCGTAATCGGGGCGGGCTGTTTTTGGAGCGGATCGTGTTTCTTCAGATGCGCCTCGAGCACCCGCTCTAAGATCTGGGAGAGGGGCATTTTTCCGTGGAGCTCTTCAAATCTTCGGACCAACGCCTGGAGCTCGGGCGTTAGGATCAGCTTCGCTTCTTGAAGCTCAGGGGTGATCTGCCTGAGCTTCTCTCTAGGGATGGGATTGTCGGATTTCGAGAGGAGCAAGATCTCTACTTCTCGGAGACTTTTGTGGGAGGCCTCTTCGAGGAGTTTCGCAGTCGCGGTTTCAGGCAGTTTCTCTTGCCTCCGGAAT
>JAYVOO010000479.1:0-4102 GCA_043757905.1 Oligoflexia bacterium | reverse complement strand
TACCATCCAATACGAATCCTGGAGTGTAGACGCTTTCTTTGCCCCATTCACGCGCGTAGGCGTGCTGGCGGCCCGTAAACTGGGTCTTCGAGAAGCGGTCGGTCCAACCCAGGCGGTTCCAATAATCGACATGGAACTCGATCGGCACGAAACGAGACCAAAGATCGGGCTGTGACTTCAGGCTGGCCAGCCACTCGTCTGCCGGCGGGCAGCTCGAACAGCCTTCCGAGCTGTAAAGTTCCAGGAGATGCACCTGCCGGGAGGGGCTCTTCAGTTCAAGCCGGTTCGCGGAAAAACCCAGTGTCTGCGTCGCAAATACCTGAGTCAGCAGGAGAAGCGACCAAAACCTTTTGAAATCAGCCTCCATAATCACCTCGAAGACTATTTCGGAACTGCCCGGGAAAGGTTACACCTCTGGGACTGTAACTTTTCCGGAGCCTCCACGAACTAAACCATGGGTCACGATCACGAGCACTCACTCAAAGAGCTGATGAGACAGGCCCAGGAAGGCGACGCCGAGGCATACCGCGTGCTGCTCTCGAGCGTTCAGGCGATCATGAAGGTTTACGTGCGAAACACCTTAAGGAGGATGGGCCTCGAAGACCCTGCTCTGGGCGAAGACCTCGTGCAGGAGGTGCTCATCGCAATCCACGAGAAACGCCACACCTACGATCCTTCGCGCCTGTTCACGCCCTGGCTATTCGCGATCGCACGTTACAAACTGATCGATTCGGGCCGAAAAATGCGCACCCAGCGCGCTGGCCGCTACGCGATCCCGCTCGAGGATATCCAAGATACGATGGCTGAACCTGTTTTCTCCGATCCGACGGCGGCGCGGGATCTTGAAGTCCTGCTGGGCGAGCTTCCGGAGAAAAGCCGGCGCGTACTGGAGCTCGTGAAGATCGAAGGACTCTCGGTCGCCGAAACGGCCGCACGAGAAGAGATGTCTGAGACGGCAGTCAAGGTCACCGTGCATCGGGCGATCAAGCGCCTGCGTGAGCAGCTATCCGGCGGAAAGGTACCCTCGCGTTTATGAGCACGATCGATCGCTTGGTCCAGGACCTCGAGCCCACGCGCCGACTGCCGGCGTTTGCCTTACTATTGCCCGCGCTTGGAGCCGCCGCACTCGCTGCTACGTTCATCCTGCTTTTCATCGGATTCGGATTTCGAGGGGATTTGGGCGTCCTTACCGAAAACGCGTTCTTCGTCCTGAGTTCGCTCGTATGGCTCGCCTCCTTCCTCATGGCAATCCTACTTGCACTGCATTCTGCCGTGCCTGGCGCGGCTCCGCGCCATCCGGCGTTTTGGATCACGCTTTTACTCCTCGCTGAGGCAACTTCTTTCGCGTTCGCGCCCGGACATTCATTCTTGAAGGGAATCTCGGCCGGGGGCTTCGCGTGCAGCTGTACGCTCGTCTTGCTCTCGCTGCTTCCAGTCGCTTTTCTACTTTTCTACGCGCGCAAACGCCTCGCGACGACAAGCCCCCGTCGCACAGTGCGTCTGATCGTGGCGGCCGGCGCGTCGGCCGCAGGCCTCGCTCTCTCCCTGCACTGCGGGAGCGAAAACTCAGGACACCTATTGGGCTACCATCTGGCGCCGGTCATTGTTCTCGTTTTGGCCGCGCCCCTCGCTCTCGCCCGCGTCCTGCGCTGGTAACCCGAATATCAATGGTCCTTCAGGACTTCGACCACCTGATTGATGCCGCGACCGTGCATGCTGCGGACATGAACGAGATACTCTCCCGCGCCCAGCTTGCCGAGATTGATCTTACGGAAGAACGGAATGTTCAGCTGCGTGCAGATCACGCCGGGCTTTTGCTTGAGGGTAGGCAGTACGATGAAGACATCGCCCTTCTGATTGACTTCGACAGCATCGATATCCGTGCAGCTCGAGTTTAAAACGCCGCTGATTGTGACGCCGACCGAGTCCTTGGTGCTTACGAGATTCCGGACGCCGACTTGCATGACCGCGGCATAGGGGCGGCTGTCGACAGCAGGGACGGGCGCTTTGTCGATTGCGACCTTGCGCGTACCCTGAATCCCGTTAGGCATCGAGTATACGAAGCTATAATCCCCCTTGTCGAGCACACCGGCCGTGGCCTCGCTCGTGTAACGCACGGGAAATCTCATGCTGTCCGGAAGATTCGCCTCGTCGGCGCAGATACCTGCGATCTTCTTAAATGCTTTCTGGGTGACGGCGATGTTGAGCGTACCCGGGATGAGTTCCGCGTGCGCTTCGGAAAGCACGTAGCAGCCATTCGGAAGCGTTCCGCGCAAGACGACCTGGATGTTGTCGTTGTCGTCGTAGCCCACGGGTGGGGCAAGCACGGAATCGACTGGAAGCTCGACCATCGTCAGAACACCCTGGGGATCAGCAAGGGCGCTCGGACCACGAGCGAGAATGAGCGCGAACGCGAACGGAATCGATAGAAAACAGATTTTTTTTGACATGGGGTTCTCCGTAGATGAGGTTTGAGCTTCCCGGTAGGAGCAAGTCCCGCGCCATGCCTCATCCTGATCCCAGCGATGCTAGCGGTGCATCATCTTTTGCGGATGAAGCAAAATGCCTCATCCTGGGCCGTGGACACGCGCTCTTTGCGATGTTAGAAATTTTGGCATGAACGATTCTAGTTTCGAAAGAAACGCGAGATCTCTGTCCCAGAACGGTCTTTTCACCCGCCGCGAGTTTATCGGTACGGGCATTGGCGTTGGGTTCACTCTCGCTGTCTCTCCGATCGCAGCTTGGGCGATCACGACCCCGGGCGAAGGCTTAATCACGGGCGAAGTCAGGATCAAAGGCGCAGACGGCCGTGAATTCTCAGCCTATCGGTCGATGCCGCGCGGGAAAGGCCCCTTCCCTACCTTACTCGTAATCCACGAAATCTTCGGCGTGCATGAGTACATCCAGGACGTCACGCGCCGGCTCGCTCGCCAAGGATACCTCGCCATCGCGCCGGATCTTTATTTCCGCCAGGGTGACGTAACGAAAATGACCGATATTCAGAAGATAATCACCGAAGTCGTGGCGAAAGTGCCACAGGAACAAGTTCTCTCGGATCTCGATGCCACCGTAAAGTGGCTCGGCGAATCGAAAACCTCCGATCTCTCGAGACTCGGCATCACGGGCTTCTGCTGGGGCGGAAACGTCACGTGGATTTACGCGTCCCACCAACCCAAGATCAAGGCAGCCGCGGCGTGGTACGGTCCACTCACCGGCGAAGCTTCGGCGCCGGGAGCTCCAGCTCGAAAATATCCGCTCGAGATCGCCGCCGCATTGAAGGCGCCGGTGCTCGGATTATATGGCGGCAAGGACCAGAAGATCACCGCCGAGCACATCGAGAAGATGCGTCAGGAGTTGAAGAAAGGACCGAGCGGATCCGAGATCATCGTCTTCCCCGACGCCGAACACGGTTTCCACGCGGACTATCGCCCGAGCTACAACGAGAAGGACGCGAAAGACGGCTGGAACAAATTACTCGGCTGGTTCAAGTCACATCACGTCAACTGAGCCACGCCCGACCCTTAAAGGTCAGGCAGCCTGTTCACGCACTTTGTCCTTGCTCGCGAAAAGACTTTCCGCGGACTCCCAGTTCAGCACGGTCGCGATGCCTTCCAGGTACTTCGAGCGCTCGTTCCGGTAGTCGATGTAATAGGCATGCTCCCAGACGTCCACCGTGAGGAGGGGGCGGTGCACTAGGCGAACGGGGTTTCCCGCGTTTCCGGTCGTTTCAATCATCAGCCTACCGCCAGCGTCATCGCGGGTTAGCCAGGCCCAGCCCGACCCGAACTGCCCGACAGCGGCTCTGGAGAACTCCTCCTGAAACTTTTCCAGTGATCCAAACTCCTTGTTGATCGCGTCCGCAAGCGGACCGGAGGGTGGCCGCGCCCGGTTCGCGGGAAGCAGCGAATTCCAATAGAATTCATGGTTCCATGCCTGTGCCGCATTGTTGTAGATCTCACCGCTCGCCTTCTGCACGATCTCGAGCAGCTCCATATCCTGGTACTCAGATCCCTCGATCAACTCATTGAGCTTGTCGACATACGCCCGATGGTGCTTTTCGTGGTGATATCCAAGGGTTTCACGCGTAATCACGGGTTCGAGA
>JAYVOO010000478.1:0-4108 GCA_043757905.1 Oligoflexia bacterium | reverse complement strand
GTGCGCGGAGTTTGCGCCAGGCCTCATCCGCCGCGCATCCTCGCGCCATCAAAAGAAAACAGAAGCCTCCCACCGTTTCGAGCGGGGAGTGGATTCGCAGGGGCTCGTGCCCGCGATCACTCGGCTCGCGTCGCTCATTCTGGAACTCGCCGGAGGGCTGATCATCGGAAGCGCGCACGCCAAGACCCGCGAACCGAAGGTTCCGAAGCCAGTTTTGTTCGCACCACGCTACCTGAACACGTTTTTGGGCGTGGTCGTGAGCGACGAGCGCGTGCAGGAGATCTTCAACGGCCTCGACTGCCAGGTGCATTCGAAAACCCGGGATGAATGGGTCGTCACGCCACCCTCTTATCGCCTCGACCTCAGTCGCCGCGAGGATCTCGCAGAGGAGATCGCGCGCACGATCGGTTACAATGAGATTCCGGCCACAGTTCCTCCGCTCACGGGGCTGCCGCAGATCCGCAAAGCTCCAGCGGACGCCAAGGGCCAAATGGTGTCCACGCCCTCCTCGTCACTCCGGCTCGTCGACCGCGCCAAGGACCTGCTCATGCAGGCTGGGCTCTCCGAGACGCTCAATTATTCATTCACGAGCAAGCAGTGGCTCGCGAAATTCGGCCTCGAATCTTCTGCGCTTCTGATCAACCCGCTGAGCGAGGAACATGAAGCGCTGGTGCCGTCGCTTCTACCGGGCCTGGTACGCAACTCCCTGGATAACTGGAACCACAACTTCGGTTCCGAAGCGCTTGCGATCCGCCTCTTCGAGCTGCGACCCACGTTCGCGGCCTCCGGGCCGATCGGCAGCTCAGGAGAGATGAGCACGAACGCTCGGGAGAACTGGAAAGTCTCGCTGGCTCTCTCCGGTCCCCGCTTTCGCGGTGGTTTGAGCAATCAGCTGGGCGAAGTCGACTTTTACGATCTCAAGGCGGTGGTGGAAGGCCTACTCGAGGGCTTGGGCACCCGTGGCGTGCGTTTCCAGCCGATCTCGGCCTCGCGCACGGGGGGACATGGGCTCTTCCATCCTGGCCAGAGCGTCGAGGTCCTGGCCGGCAAGGACGTGGCCGGGTATTTTGGTTTGCTGCATCCAGCCAAAGCCGCAGAGCTGAAGACGCGCGCTCCACTTTGGCTTGCTGAGCTGGATTGGGGGATGCTTGCGAAGCTGTCCGCTCCCGCCGGCGAGCCACGTGCTTTTCATCCTTGGCCCCAGTTTCCAGCGATGGAACGCGACTTCGCGCTTCTCGTGCAGGGGGACGTAACTGCTGACAAGATCACTCAGGTAGCGATCAAGGCGGGGCGCCCGTTGGCAAAGGTTGCAAAGGTTTTCGATATTTATAGTGGTTCTCAGGTCGCCCAGGGGATGACAAGCGTAGCAGTAAGGGTTATCTTTTATGATGAAAGCCGCAGCTTGCAGGAATCCGAGGCGGAAGCTGCCTCGGCCCAGATTCTCAGCGCATGGAAAAAAGAGCTCGGAATCGAACTGCGCGGCTAGCAAAAGGAGAGAGAAACGGATGCGTTAACCTGGAGGGGTGACGCGGACCGGTTCCGATAAAAGTGACCAGGTCGGCTTTCTGGGCCGGCCGAGACATAAGGAGCCCCATCGTGGCGATGACCAAAGCGGACATAGTTGAAGCGCTTTACGAGAAAGTCGGATTTTCCAAGAAGGAAGCGGCGGATCTGGTGGAGTTGGTCTTCGATACGATCAAGTCCACGCTATCCCAGGGCCAGAAGATCAAGATCTCCGGTTTCGGAAACTTCCTGGTCAGGGAGAAGCGTTCCCGCATCGGACGCAACCCCCAGACTGGCGAAAGTATTGAGATCAGCGCGAGACGCGTGCTGACGTTCCGGCCTTCCCAGGTCCTTCGGGCTGAGGTGAATGCAAGCCTCGAAGGAAAGCCAGTCGATCCAAACCAGTCGCGCAACAAGGATGATGACGATGACGATGACGACGGAACCGACGATTAAGATTCAGATTCCCGATCGCCTTTACTTCCGGATCGGCGACGTTGCGGAGCTCGTGGGGGTGAAACCTTATGTGCTCCGGTATTGGGAGAGCGAGTTTCCCTTGGTTTCGCCCCAGAAGACGACCACCGGCCAGCGAGTCTATCGCCGGGGCGACGTCGAGTCGCTTCTGATGATCAAGCACCTGCTCTACGTCGAGCGGTACTCGATCGAAGGCGCACGTAAGCGCATCAAGGAACTGCGCAAGGACGGGAAGCTGAAGACGTTCAAGCATGAGACCGCTGCAGGCGAGGCCGCGCCGGTCCTGGCTCAGACTTCCGAGGTTGAAGCCTCCCATCCGGTCACTCCCGGGCTGACGACCGATTTCGTGAAACAGCTGCGTTCGGAAGCGCGCGAGCTGAAGTCGATGGCGGAATCGCCCATTTCTGAACTCTTCAGTTACTGAGCCCTACCACGCCGAATGGCGAATTCGCTTCATCTGGGCTCGCTTTGGCTCCTGTTCGCGAGGCAAAGGAGTGTTGTTTTGATACTCGCGGGACCTCACGGTCGTTCGCGCACCAGTCCTATGCACTTGCGTCGAAATCGAATAAATATCAAATTTTGCCTGGCAAATGCAGTCATTCAACGAGCTCAATGCGTTGAGTCGCCGGAGCGTTCGGTGGGTTGGCACTTAGGTTGCTCTAGTCACTCAACGTGAGTTTCTGCAGGCCTAGGGCGCGCGACTCGCGTGGCTTGGTAGCAGCAGTAAGCAGGGACCGCGGGAATGCTTGGGCGAGCGTTCTCGCGGTTTCTAGCTTACTTCCTTCAATCTGATCAATTCAAATTTTCAGTCGTGAGTGGGAAGCCGGCGTCCCGCATATGAAGCATGAACTGCTGATGGGCGGCATCGCTGGCATCTGAGCGAACCGTAGGCCCGATCACGCGGGTCGCAGTCCGGTAATCTTCTTCCACTTGCGCCAGACTGCTGACGAGAGCCATGCCGAACTCGACGCCCGTGATCGGCTGATCAATCGGTGGATGGCCGGTCGAGATTCCGCCCCGCTTGTGTTCGCGCCGGCTCAGGAAATCTTTGCGCCAGTCGCCGTCCCTTTCGGTGACCCAATCCGGGGTCGCCTGGAGATAGGCATTGGCCTTTTCGAGGAACTGCGCCCGGTCATTCGCCTGAATGCCCCGGTTGAGCAGGTAGATGGCGTGGTTGAGGGTCGGGTCGGGAATGAGCGGGCGGAAACCCATTCCAAGCTCAGCCAACTTCGCGAGCAGGGGCGTATCGCGGTTCACGCGCGCGGTTTGATAGAATGTCTGGGCGGCGGCGGTGCCGAGGACGAGCTCTTTGGCGCGTACAAGGGTTCGGGAGGCGTCCTCGCGGTAAGGCGCGTTTTGCAGTTCTCTTTCAACGAAAGTCGCGCGCCAGAAACGCTCTGAATCGCGGGTCGCGGGGTCCCCTGCGAGGCCGAGCCACTCCTGGGATTTCTTCAGAAAACGAGCATCATCGGCTCCGGTGATCGAACGATTGATTGCTTCGATCGCAAGTGTGGGCAGGACTCCCGTGATGAGAGGGCGGAAACCGAGCCCCTGCTCGGCGAAGAAATCGAGTTCTTTCGTGCTCCTGTCCATTTCTCCGGACTGGAGCTTTGCTTGGGCATGAAGCACGGCGAGGGCGAGACTCTGCGACTCTTCGGGGCTGCCTCGGAGTAGCTTCTGAATTTCACGGTTAGTTTCCATGAGCTCCTGGGTGAAGTTTTTCCTCCACTCGCGGTCGCTGCCAGGGGTCGGTACATCGCCCGTGAGACCGAGCCACCGGGCTACGCGGTGCTGGGTTGACGTGAGCTTCTGTTCGCGCAGGAGGCGATGCACGGTATTCTCATTAAACTGCGCATTCTGGGTTTCGAGCCCGAGCTGGTAAAGTACCGCGTCGTTCAGGTCCGCATCCAGGTGAGGCTCGCGGGCAAGGAGCATTGAGTGGTTGAGGTGCGCGGCCGTGAGCGCCGCCACAGTGTCGCCAGTTTTTTCCCGCTCCCGGATAAACGTATCGTTCGCGATCTTCACGAGGCGCTCAACTCGTTCCACCATTGCACGGTTCGGCAGGAGGTCTTGGAACGCGAGAATACGGATCAAGCGAGGGTCATGGACGAGGATACGTGACCGTTGATGG
>JAYVOO010000477.1:0-4112 GCA_043757905.1 Oligoflexia bacterium | reverse complement strand
AATATCCTGAGCAATCCCCACCCCCCTGCCGGGCAGACGAAAGCTCAATCCGTCCACGCCCTTCTGAACGAGGCGCCTAAACTCGTGGAAGACATGGTCACGAACTTCACCCAACATAAGAAATACGCGTTCACGTCCGGCTCATACGGGCAGATCCTGAAGTCGATGAATTCCAAGGATGACCCCCTCACTAGCCATCACCGGCAGGTGAGCGCGATCACGGTTCTGATTCTCCTGGCCGTCGGAAACAGCAACGTCGATGAGGTGGCCGCAGCCGGATCGGCAGGACTACTTCACGACCTCGGCCTCGAGCAGGTCTCCGCGGGCATCATGCGCCGACACATTAATGGAAACGGCATCTTCTCGCCCGCCGAAAAAGTCCTCTACATGCAGCATGTCGATCTCACGCTTGAGGTCATCAAGCAGGCGGGTACCCCGGTCTCACCGTTGGTCCTGCGGATCATCCAGCAACATCACGAGAACTGGGACGGCTCTGGCTTTCGCGGGCTCGCGGGCACCGGAATCTTCCGCCCCGCGCGCGGGCTCCGAATCGCCGATGATCTCATCTGCATCTTGAACCAGCCGGGTACGCCCCTCGGCTTCCGTGAGGCGGTCGAGTTAATCGCGAACCAGCGAAGCTCAAAATCTATCCCGCTCTACGACCCGGAGATGACCCAGGCGCTCATTGGGTGAAGTAAAAGTTGCGCGACGACGTTGGCGCCGACTTCGATTTAGGTCATAATTCCCGAATGGCTCCACAAGTTTCCGACGACCCGCAATCGGCCACGCCTGGCGCGGCAACCTGTCCATGGCCTCTGCCCCGTCAGGGGATTGACGTCGTTCTTCTGTTCAGCGTGGTAGCGATGGTGCTCTTCGGGCTTCTCATGGTCTACAGCTCCTCGTTCATCTACGCCCAAGAACGCACGGGTGACGGGTTCGCATTCATCAAGAAACAGCTGCTCCACTCCGCCATCGGCTTCAGTGTGCTCGTCGGGATCTGCCACGTGGATTACCGAAGATGGCAAAAATGGGCGCCATCGATTCTCCTCGGCACGACCGCGCTGCTCACTTTGATCCTTATCCCCGGCGTCGGCTCGCGCGTCGGCGGAGCGCAGCGCTGGTTTCGCTTCGGATTCATGAGCTTTCAACCGGGAGAGCTCGCGAAGTTCGCGGTCATCATCTTCGCCGCCCATCAACTTGAGAGAAAGCGGGAGCGCATCAACCACCTCGCAGCGGGCGTGATCTCCCAGTTTCTTGTGCCCTTGCCGGCCCTCGTCCTGCTGATGTTACAGCCAGATTTCGGAACGACCGTCATGATCTCGGTCGTAATCTTCGCGCTGATGTTTCTCGCAGGCGTGCCCAAGCGGTATCTCGCGGGAACGCTGCTCCTGCTCGGCACGGTCGGGACGACCCTTGCTATGAGCACGGCCTACCGGCGCGACCGCGTGATGACTTTCCTGGATCCTTGGCGCGACCCTGCGGGCAAGGGCTTCCAGATCCTGCAATCCATGATCGGATTCCATAATGGCAACGTCTTCGGCGTTGGTCTGGGTAACGGCAAAGAGAAGCTTTTCTACCTTCCCGAAGCGCATAACGACTTCATCATGGCTGTGATCGGCGAAGAGCTGGGCTTCATCGGCGTGATCGCGATCGCAGCCGCTTATCTCTTCTTCATCAACCGCGGGCTCAAGATCGCATGGAACTGCCACACAAAATTCAAAGACGGCTTCGGGATGCTGCTCGCGGCCGGTATCACGCTCGCGCTAGGGCTCCAAGGCTTCGTCAACATGGCAGTGGTCATGGGGCTGCTGCCAACCAAGGGTCTGACGCTTCCGTTCATTAGCTACGGGGGCTCCGCGCTCTTCGTCGACCTCTTCGCGGTCGGCATCCTGCTCTCAATCGCGCGCGGCCCGCAGGCGGGGGCCACGGTTGACTCCTGAGAAGCCGTCTCGCAAGCATCGCCTGATGATCGCGGGCGGCGGGACCGGGGGCCACGTGCTCGCGGGAGTCGCCGTCGCGGACGCATGGAAAGCGCGGTACGGCGAGCAGGCCGAGATTTGTTTCGTGGGCGCGCAGGGTGGGATCGAAGAGAAGCTCGTACCTCGCGCGGGATATCCGCTCTTGCTGCTCAGTCTGGGTTCCCTCAAGCGCACCAGCTTCGTGAAAAGGCTACGCACGCTCTTTCGCCTTCCGATCTCGCTCATTCGCTCTTTCGCGATCTTGCTCAAGATGCGGCCAGAGGCTGTACTGGGCGTTGGCGGCTACGCATCCGGCCCGTTCGTCCTGGTGGCTCGGCTCTTCGCACGCACGGCGATCTTGGAGCAGAACTCGATCGTCGGCCTGACCAATAAGCTCCTGGGCAAGGTCGCTCATCAGGTCTTTACCGCGTTTCCCGGCACCGAAAGTCAGTTCGCGGGCCGCAAAGTCGTCGTCACCGGTAATCCCGTGCGACCCCAAATCCGTCCACTGCCGAGCGCGCCGCGGGACCCGTTCACGATATTCATTTTCGGCGGTAGCCAGGGCGCCATGGGCATCAACACCCTCGTACTCGACGCGCTCTCGCGGCTTGCGCCGTTTTTTGGGCGGCTCCACTTCATCCACCAGACGGGTGAAAAGGACTTCGAACGCGTTCGGGCTGGCTACGCCAAGGCGGGCGCGCTGGCGCGGGTCGAGAAGTTCATCTACAACATGCCCGAAGCCTATGCACAGGCGTCGCTGCTCATCTGCCGCGCGGGCTCTTCGACGCTTGCCGAGCTCGCGGCTGTCGGCCGGGCCTCCATTCTGATCCCGTTCCCGCAGGCCGCGGACAACCACCAAGAGGTCAACGCGCGCGTTTTCGTCGATCGCGGCGCGGCCCGCTTGCTGCTCCAGCAGAAATCCACCGGAAAGGACCTTGCGGATTTGATCAGCGAGCTCATTGCTGATACATCGAAACTCAATTCCATGGAATCCGCAATTTCCGTCCTTTATCAGCCCCATTCCGCGCAGGCAATTGTCGACGCGCTCTCCTCCGAAGGTGCGTGCAGTTGAGGAAAAAATTCGAGACACAGCTTCATTTCGTTGGCATTGGCGGGATCGGAATGAGCGGGATCGCCGAAGTCCTCCTCAATCAGGGTTACCGGGTTTCCGGATCCGACCTCTCTGAGTCCGAATCAACTCGGCGGCTCGCCATGCTGGGCGCGAAGATCTTGATCGGGCACCAAGCGGGAAACATACTCGGCGCCGACGTCGTCGTGATCTCCTCGGCCGTCCGTGCGACCAATCCGGAAGTCGTCGCCGCCAAGTCCCAGCGGATCCCCGTCATCCCACGGGCCGAGATGCTCGGTGAGCTGATGCGGGGAAAGACCGGTATCGCCGTCGCGGGCACGCACGGCAAGACTACGACGACCTCTATGCTCGCTTGCGTGCTGACTCACGCCGGACTCGATCCCACACTGGTCATCGGCGGCAAAGTGGATGCGCTCGGAGGCAACGCGAAGCTCGGCCAGGGCCAGTACGTCGTCGCCGAAGCGGATGAGAGCGACGGCTCGTTTCTACAGCTTCCCGCGACCTATGGGATCATCACCAACATCGACAATGATCACCTGGACCATTACGGGAACCTCACCGCAATCGACGACGCATTCACCGCGTTTATCGGTAAGCTTCCGTTCTATGGCGCGGCCGCAGTCTGCCTGGATGATCCGGGTGTCCAACGCTGCCTGACCCGATTCACGAAACCCTACATCACTTACGGTTTTTCGAGCGAATCAGATTATTTCGCGACTGACGTGAAGGTCGACGGCCTGGGCTCAACCTATGCTTTGAACTGTCGGTCCACGAAGTCCAATCTTGGGCGAATCAAGTTGAAAGTCCCCGGGCGGCATAACGTGCTCAACTCGCTTGCGACCGCGGCGATCGCGCGGCTCCTCGAGATTCCACTCGCCTCGATCGTGGCCGGGCTTGGGGCGTTCCTGGGCGCGGGCCGGCGCTTCGACATCCGCTGGCGAAACGAAGCCCGCAAGATGCTGCTCGTCGACGACTACGGCCATCATCCGACGGAAGTCGCCGCCACGCTCGCAGCGGCCCGCTCGTTCTGGGGCAAGGGTCGGATCATCACGCTCTTCCAACCC
>JAYVOO010000476.1:0-4112 GCA_043757905.1 Oligoflexia bacterium | reverse complement strand
CGAGGCCCGGATTCGATCGCCCTATGAAGTCGAGGTCAACGGTCGCGTTCTGACAACAAAGAACATCGTCGTCGCCACCGGAGCCCGCGCCTCGGTTCCACCGATTCCGGGGCTTTCCGAAATGGCGCCGCTCACGAGCGATTCCGTCTGGGCGATTCGCAAGCGCCCGGAGCGCCTCTTAATTCTGGGTGGGGGACCGATCGGCGCCGAGCTTGCCCAGGCTTTTCAGCGCCTGGGATCGAAGGTCACGATCGTCGAAATGAGCCCGCAGCTTCTGACTCGCGAGGACGACGACGTCGCAGAGCTGATCATGAAAAAATTCCGGAAGGAAGGGATCACTCTTCTGACTGGCCACAAGGCCGTGCGATTCTCGAGCGAGGGCGGGCAGAAACGCTTGCACGCGGACGGAGGCGGCCGAGAAGTCACGATCGAGTTCGACGAGGTGCTGGTCGCGCTTGGGCGTGCGGCCAACACGAAGGGCTTCGGCCTGGAAGAACTCGGAGTCGAGCTCGCCAAAAATGGCACGATCGTAGCCGATGAATTCCTCCGTACGAACTACCCGAACATCTATGTCTGCGGCGACGTGACCGGGCCCTATCAGTTCACGCATGTCGCCGCTCATCAGGCCTGGTACTGCGCGGTAAACGCGCTTTTCAGCCCGTTCAAATCCTTCAAGGCCGATTACCGTGTGATCCCATGGGCTACCTATACCGATCCCGAAGTCGCACGTGTTGGCTTGAACGCGAAAGAGGCGAACGAGAAAAAAATCCCGTACGAGGTCACCCTCTACGACGTGGGCGATCTGGACCGTGCGATCGCCGACGAGGAGGACCACGGGCTCGTCAAGGTCCTCACACCGCCCGGCAAGGACACAATCTTAGGCGTGACAATCGTTGGACCGCACGCAGCGGATCTCCTGCCTGAATTTGTGACGGCGATGAAGTACGGCCTGGGCTTGAATAAGATCCTGGGCACGATCCACGCGTACCCGTCGCTCGCAGAAATGAACAAGTATGCAGCAGGGGTCTGGAAGAAGAATCACGCTCCCCAAAAGATTCTAGGATACGTGGAACGTTTCCACGCGTGGCGACGGGGTTAAATGCTGGAAGGAATGCTCAAATGATCTCGCTCGCTGACGTGACTCTTATCTTGCCGATCGAAGCTGAAGACAAATCCTGGCAGGAGCTCGTTCCGGAGCTGATGGATCTGCCGCTTGGCACCGAGGTCATCTTCGTCTGCCCGAAGCTCCAGCCCGAGGCCTCGCGATTGCTCGGCGAGATTTCGGTGGATCTTAAGGTGCGCTGGCTCACCTCCGAGGCGGGCCGCGCAAAGCAGATGAACGCGGGCGCGCGCGCATCGATCCGGCCTTATCTCTGGTTTCTGCATGCCGACTCACGCTTTACGCCGTTCACGCTCCAGGCGCTGCAGGAATCTCTCAACGCTGCACCCGAGGCGCTCCACTATTTCGATCTCGAGTACACGGAGGACGGGCCCGCGCTGATGCGGCTTAACGAGCTCGGTGCCTGGTGGCGCTCGCACGCGCTTGGCCTGCCTTTCGGAGACCAAGGTTTCTGCGTCTCAAAGGAAGTTTTCAATCAGCTCGGTGAATTTTCCGAGAGCGCAAAGTATGGCGAGGATCATCTCTTTGTCTGGCGCGCTCATCACGAAGGCGTACCGGTCCGCTGCACGGGCGTCCCCCTTCGCACGAGCCCGCGCAAGTACAGCGAGCGGGGATGGGGACGAACGACGATCAAGCACCAGCTCCTTACCCTCAAACAGGCCATGCCCGAGGCCGCGCGCCTGTTCGCGCGCAGGCTTCGGCGACCCCGTTAGAAAATCGCGCATTTTCAAGGGAAATCAGTTGAAATGCAGGGCCTCCTGCTGTAATAATATTTATAGAAGAGTCGTCGCCTCCGAGCCATTCGGAGACATTCAAAAGCGGCTCTCATCCAAAACGAAAGGAGGTTATTGCGATGATGTTTATCGATACGAAAACCAAGATTGAGTCTCCGGCGGATTTTACCGGAGTCGATGCGAAGCGCGAGACCTCCTCTTCCGCCTGCTAACGACTCTAATTCCAAATTTTCGCTGATACTTTTTTGAAAGCGGTTTGAGCGCGGGCCTTTGAGGCTCGTCACGCTCCATTCCGCTATTCTTCCATTCCTGATTTACCCGCGCGCATATCGCGCTCGGGGAACGGCGGACTTGCGTCCGTCATCGCGAAGCTTTGCCCTTCGCGCGCCGATTCGGAGTCCCAGATGAAGCCCGCACAGAATAACCCCGTCGATTCGATCCTTCATGAAGAGCTCGCTCTGCGCCGGCTCAAAGAGCTCGGGGAGCCGCCCGCGCCGCCGCCTTCGGCGCCGTGGGTCTGGCTCTGGCCGTTGGAGGCCCTGCTGCTTTCGATTCGCGGAGCCGAGTTGGTCAGGCAAGTCGCCCCTGGTTTACCGCCTCAGCCCCGGCACGAATGGGAAAAGCAGGATTTCCACCGGCCTAATGTCTACTAAGCGAGATTGAGATGTTCCCCTGAACACCTACCCGTGGCTCCTCTTCCGTAAGGGGGAGGGGCCGCGGGGGAAGGAGGAACTTATTTGTTGCAGCCTTGGGGCGCGACGACATTCTCGACTTCGCGCTTGAACTGGGCGTCTGTCGGCAGAGTCCAAGCGTAAGTCTTCAGCGTGTCCAGGTCGCGGAGGATGTAAATCGGAAGCTTGGAGGGTCGGCCGTCCTTCGAGGTCGGAACCGAGAAACCGCTCTTCTTCTTGAAGCGGTACCAGATTTCGGAGGGCGTCTCGACTTCGAAGCGGTGGTCAGCCATCTGCAGCTTCGACGGCTCGCGGCCGGAATAGCTGACGCTCAGGGCGGCCGCATTCGCCTGCTTGTCGAAAGCGACGAAGCTGATGCGGGGATTCGACGCGTTGCCGGTGTTGCACACGATATCGAAATCAGTCACTCCTACAATTCCGTCGCTCGCCAGCTTCTTCGTGGGAACGGCTGGGGTGCCGACCGTGGTGTCTTCTTCGTCGTCGGAGTCGACGGCCGAAGGAGTCGTGCAAGAGACGAGGGTCTGGCCGGTCTTGTCTTTGATCTTGCCGAGCGCGCGACTGGCGACCTGTCCGAGAGAGTCCCGGATCATTTCGAACTCCTTGCGGGCGATCGGGTCCGAGGCCACTTTGGCGGTTCCGCTCTTCTTGATTTTTTTGGAGAGCTTACGGATCTTAGCCAGGGTCGCCTGTTCGGCTTCGAGCTCTTTGAGGATGGCGTCCATGGTCGCCGAGTTGGCTTCCTGGTTCTTGGCGAAAGTTTCTTCAGCTGCCATCTGATCGGCGTGAATCATGCTCTCGGCCGCCGAGCGGAAGGTGAGGCACGAGTAGGTCTCGAAGCCGTTCTGGGCATTCGGCGAGGTGGGTCCGCCGTTGTTCGGCCCGATCACAATTCTTCCGGGTCCGACGGTAGTCGGCCCAGCGCGCTCGGCGCAGGCGGAGAGGGCGAAGACCGCGACGCCGGTGCAGAGCCAGGCGAAAGCATTCGTGTTACGTGCAGCGAGTTTCAGGTTCAGCATAATAAAAGCGCTCCTGAGGCTATAGCCTCGAACTCCGCAGTTTGCAGACCCCGTGCCTCGCCAGACACACCTGATCTTTCTGGGAAAAACGGCGCGGCCCGGGCCCCAACCTGGCCAATTGAGTAGCGAGTGTCCAGACTTTACACAGCTCGGATGGGTGGGGACGGGCTTGATCCTGAGGTGTTCTGTGGAACTGCCGGAGCGAGACTTCCTGCGGATGTGTTGGTGGGCGCGGCGTCGTTTTTCCTGCGAAGGGCGTTGCTGGAGGCGCGGCACTTCTGCGGGAGGCTTTGCTGAAGACGGGTACTTTCTACGGCGAGCTTTGGCTTGAACGCGGGGCGGGCTCTTTCTACGGCGAGCATTGCTGATCTCGGGGCGGGTGAGTGAATGCCGCGACTCTTGAGGAGGGTGAAACGAGTGTCGGTCGAGGTGGCTGCGCATCCGTTTGTAAGGCTGCGACGAAGGGGCGGAAGAACTGGAACTGGAACTGGAACGGGAATGAGGATGGGAATGAGGATGAGAATAAGAACCGAATCGGGGTCGTGCGCTG
>JAYVOO010000475.1:0-15582 GCA_043757905.1 Oligoflexia bacterium | reverse complement strand
ATCCTTGAGTCTCTTGGACGCCTTCGTAGTGTCCGCTTTTACGGCGCGGAGGTGCCTAGCCTGCTTGGCCTGGTCACACTGCGAGGATTCGAGTTTTGGGGGAGTGTGAACCATTTACGTCTCCTGGGGAAAAGAACGAGCCGGAAACTGGGCGTGCGTGTGGTAGTCGTGGGCGCACTGTGGGCAATTTTGAGATCGTGACATTAAAGACGGGGATCAAGAGTCTGCGCTGCCAGGAAAGGCGCGAGACTTTTCATCCGGTCACCGGGCCCCGGGCCGAGGCCAATATCCTGCACGTCGAGCAGCAACGGCTGGTTGAACGTTGCGTGCAGGCGAGCTCGAAGTTCGTGATCTGGGACGTGGGTTTCGGGGCTGCTGCCAACGCGCTCGCCGTCATCGAGGCTTTATCGGGCCTAGCAGACGGCCCGCCAATCGAACTGCACAGCTTCGACCGCACTCTCGAGGCGCTCGAGTTCGCCCTTGAGCACTCGGGCGAGCTCGGTTACCTGGAGCCCCATCGAGAGCTCCTGCTTCAGCTTCTCGCGGATCGGGAGGTCCGCGTGAGCTCTCGCCTTAGCTGGAAATTCCAATTCGGGGATTTCCGTGAGCTGCTCCTCGCAGGCAAACCCTTGCCCGCTCCGAATTCAATTCTTTACGACCCCTATTCGCCCGCAACGAACCCCGAAATGTGGACGCTCGATCATTTCCAGCGCCTCCGGAGCCGGCTTGAACCCGAGTCCCCCTGCCTGCTGACCAACTACACCCGCTCGACCGCCGTGCGCGCGACTCTCCTGCTGGCTGGTTTCGCGGTGGGGGTGGGCCGTTCGGTCGGCGAGAAGGCGGAGACCACGATCGCTTCCAACGATGCCTCACTGCTCTTGAAACCCTTGCAGCGCAGCTGGATCAACCGCGTGCGGATCTCCCGCAACTCGGCACCGATGCGCCGAGCAGAGGCCTATAGCCAGGCTCCAATGAACCCGTCAGACCTCGAACTTCTCGAGGCAGCTCCCCAATTCAACTGAGGCCTGGAGCCTGTGCCCCAAGAAGCGTATAGTCGCTCCATTATGAAATTTTTCAGAAGCGTCTGGCTCATGTTCTCCCTCCTGCTTATTCTCGCGCTCGGTTCGTTCGCAGAGGCCCGCATCGGAGGGGGCGGCATGCGAGGCGGTCGCGGATTCCGCAGCTTCGGCACGCGCTCTGCGCCAACGCAGCCCATGCGCCCCGCGCAGCCCAACTACCAGAGTCCCGGTCAACCGCAGGGCTCCCCGTACAGCGCGCAGCCGCAGCCCGGAATGGGCGGAGGCAGCTTCTCGCGCGGCCTGATGGGCGGGCTCGCCGGTGGGATGATTGGGTCCATGCTCTTCGGCCGCTCTGGTTACGGTGGCGGAATGGGTGGCGGCGGAGGTGGCGGCTTCGGCCTGATCGAGCTCCTCCTACTCGCTGGCATTGGCTACTGGCTGTACAATCGTTTCGTGCGCTCGCGCTCGCCGCTTTCGGCGAACGGTTACTACCGCACTGA
The DNA here is from genome assembly GCA_043757905.1 of Oligoflexia bacterium. Taxonomy (GTDB): domain Bacteria; phylum Bdellovibrionota; class UBA1018; order UBA1018; family UBA1018; genus JAYVOO01. The sequence continues at coordinate 14,063 of JAYVOO010000475.1, read as the reverse complement.
ACCCACTCCAATCGACACTCTCCGCGCGGTTCCCGCCGGTCCTTTCGCGTCTGAACCTACGGGCGGCTCGGAAGAGCTTTCGCGGTACGACCGAAACTTCAATTTCGAGCGTTTCAAGGAAGAGCGCATGGATGACTTCGTCCGACTGCAGGCGGCGTGGAATCATCGCGATCTTTCGTCCGTCTCCCGCCTACTGACGACCGAGATCCGCAGCCAGCTCGACTCTGACATCTCGACCCTGAAACGGGACGGCCAGATCAACCGCATCGAAAACATCGCCGTGCGCGGCACCGATCTCGTTGAAGCCTGGGCCGAGCGAGGGAACCTCTACGCGACCCTGCGCTTCCGCGCGAACCTGACGGACTACACGGTCAGCGAGTCCACGGGCGCGGTCGTCGCAGGCGACCGCGAAAACCCGATCAAGTTCGAGGAGGACTGGACCTTCGTCCGTCCGATCGACGACGTCGCGGGCTGGCAGCTCACTGCAATCGAAGCCTGATCTAACTATTCAGGGATGGCCGCCGTGAAGCATCGGGACCGCCGGAGGAATATGGCTTAAGCCATGCACCGCACCTGGCAGCGGCATGTTCGGCGGCCAAGGCGCGTCCGGGAAGAGCTTATGCATTTCCATGAAGTCATGCGGGCCTAACCTTCCAGCGAGTCGCTGGCCCATTGCCGTTGCGTCACCAGTACTCCTGAAATTAAGCATGCCGGGTTTGGGTGGCCCATGGCCCACGATGCTTTCGATCTTGCCGCCGAGCTTGTCGAAAGGGATCCTCGGGTAAAAGTAGATCGTGGCCGCAATGGCGAGCGCCTTGCCGACGATCTCGCAGACCTTCTTTGTCTTCTCACCGGCCGGCAGATCCTTGAAATCCTGGATCTTGTTTTGAACACGGGTTTTCGTGTAACCGACGACGCCTTCGTTCACCATCGACTGAATCGATTCGTTTACGTTTCCGAAAGTGGCCTTGGTGTTGGCCCAGACATCCTTCGGGTTAGTGACGACGCGGTAGCCAGTGCGGACTACGTGGCCAATGAAAACGAACGGGGCGGCCAGCACGTGGCCCGCTCCACGCAGCATGTTTCCGGCGCAGCGCCAGGCGCGACTCAGGAAGCCATCATTCAAGAGCTCCTCGACGTCCGGCTCCATCACTTTTTTCACTTCCTTGCTGCTGTCGAGCTTCACGGGCTTGATGGTCTTGGCGTCGCGCACCTCACCAGGCACGCTGCCCTTCTCGACTGGGCAAACTTTCGTGCCGGCATTGGCGCTCGAGATGAGCCAACCCCGATCGGCCCTCGCTTCGGCCACCTGCGGGACGCTCACGCGCCATTCCTCGATCGACGCCGCGATCGCGGTCGCCTCGCGCGCCGAGAAATTCTGAAACATCAGGCCGTAAGGCATTCCGTGCGCGGTTGAGCCGTGCAAAACGTAATTATCGCCCAGCTTGACTAGGCGGTTACGGAACTTGCGATCGATCGGCTGCAGATTCGTGATGAAGTAGACGAACCGGCCTTCCTCGAAGCGCGCGAAAATTTGGTCAGAGCCCAGGAAGTCATCGCCGTCGCCGAACTTCTCATTCAGGTACGTGAACCCTGCCGTGTGGAAGAAATCGAAGAGATTCTGCATGTCGTCCACGTGCGCGCGGCAGGCGATCTGCCCGTCGCTGCCGAGCTTCTCGTACTTGAGGTCATCCGGGAACGCGGCGATCTCGGCGCTCGCGGGCGCGTCGGCCGCACGGACGGAATGGAAAGGCATGGCGAGGGCGCAGGCGAGGACGAGCGTCTTCAGGGTGTTTCTCATTTTCGTTCCTTATCTAACTCCAGTGTAAATGAGTCAGTGTCAGGAATAAACACCCAAGCGGAAGCTTCGCCGGTGTCACTTAAATGACATTTCCGGTCGAGCCTCGCCCTGCCCCAGCGTTAAATTCCCCCGAATGACCCCTGTCATAGGAATGGAATGGGGAAAACAAGTCCCCCTAGGACGTAAAGATCTCTCCCCAGGCAGAGGGGTACTTGTTTTCCACATCTATTCCTATGCTAGAGTGGACAGCGGGGGATTACACGATGGGTCAGTTCAAGGATACGGTTTCGCAGGGTTGGGTCCACGAGCTCGCGCGCGGCGAGATCCATCCCGATGCCGACGCACTTCTCGCGCTGGGCGGCAGCTTCAATCCCCAGCAGCTGGTCGAGGAGAGCACGATCGAGTTTTTAGGCGAGCTCCGCGAGCGCTTCAACGAACACGCCAAGCTCTTCAACTCCTTCTCCGAGGCGGGCTCCCGCTTCCAGGAGGTAAAGGTTTACTCGGTCGCGCAGACCGCCGCCGACTTCATGATTTTCCGCAACCAGGTCAAGCTCATGATCTCCAACACGGCTCACGGGATCATCCAGATCGGCTTCGCCCAACATACGCGCGCATCCGTCACGATCGACGGCCAGGGCGCCGTAGGCGGCGGCCAAAGTGCGATCGCCCAGCCGCAGGAACTGCTCGCGCAAGTTGGCCCGTTCCGCGACGTCTTCTGGACGTTCCAAGGCGAGAAGGTCCAGCCCGAGCAAGTTGCCAAATTCTATTTCGCCGAATTCACCCGCTCGACCCGCGACACGAAGCGCTCAAAAACGGGGAATCAGCTTCTTCTCGATCAGATCAAAGCTCTCCTCCAGGAGAAAGGGCTTGATCTTTAGGAGCTCCATCGTCTGCGTGGAGTTGAGCGAATAATCGAGAGGATCGCGGCCGGGGTTTGGGAACTTCCGCTCGCTCGTGCCGGCCTTGGGGACGATGCATTTGGGGTCATAGCCGAAGCGCTTGGCGAAGGCCCGCCCAAAATCGAGCTGCGAGATGCGGGTGAGCCCGCCGTAATGCAGTATCTTGTTTCGGATGCCGCTCTCCGCGGTCCGCGTGATGACATCGACGAGTCCGTCGATGGGGCAATAGGAATGCACCTCCGCGGGCGTCATCTCGACGCGCTTCTTGCGGTCAAGCGCCATGCGCAGTCGATCGACCATCGAGAACGCGCGACCGTTGCCGCGCCCGAGCACAGGGCTCGAGCGAATGATGACGTAATTCAGCGAGCGATTACGCACGCCGTTCTCGCCACCCACCTTGACCTTGCCCAAAAGCGAGGAGGGGATAACTGTCTCAGACGAATGATAATTGCCACGAAAACCGTCGTATACAAAGCAGTTGGAGAGATATACGAACTTCGGCTGAAAAATCTCAGCCGCGCTCGAGAAGATGCCCGCACCGTCCGTGTGGACCCGCTCAGCGTCCTTCTGATTGTCTTCCGCCCACTCCGGGGAGTTTCCCCCAGCCACGTACAGGACGATATCCGGCCTGGACGTGTAGATGATCCGCTTAGCCCAGTCCTGCTTGTCGACTTCGCAAGGAATCGCAGTCACGCCGGGTATGGTCACCCGGTGCTTGCGGTACGTCATGAACACCTTGTAATTCTCGCGCATCTTGAGCGCGAGATGGGTGCCTATCATTCCGCTTCCGCCGACGATGAGGACTACCTTGGTCTGTGCCACCCTTAGAGGATATCACACGATTATGACCTCGAGATTTAGGATTCGTGATCAGACGTGCCTGCCGCTCTCGCGGGCATCCATGCCGCTCGGCCCTGGGCACGTCTGGTCCTGTTCCATTACCCCATTTGGGTAGTCTCCTTTTGCTTGCTGTCGCCTACCCGACTATCAGCCCTTGAGGAGCTGAAGCGCCGAGTTGTTGGTCTGGTTAGCTTGCGAGAGCACCGAGATACCTGCCTGCATCAGGATGTTCTGCTTCGACATCTCGCTGACTTCCTCGGCCATGTCCGTGTCACGGATACGGCTGTTCGCTGAGGACAAGTTCTCGTCAGTGATCGCCAGATTGTTGATCGTCGACTGAAGCCGGTTCTGCAGCGCGCCCAGATCGGCGCGGATGCTGTTGACCCGGTAGAGGGCATCGTCGATCACGGACAAGCTGAGCTGCGCGCCCTGCTTGGTCGCCACCGATTCACCGCCGAGCTTCAAGGCGTCCAGCGAGGCATCAGAGCGTTCCCCGTTGTAGACCACGCGGTCCAAAATGGGGTTGTTCTGCGTGCCGACTTGGATCTCGAAGATACCGGCCTTGCCGTTCAGGAGCGGCGTACCGTTGAACGCCGTGACGTTCGCGATACGATCGATTTCCTGCTTCAGGGACTGGTACTCTCGGTCGGTGAAACCGCGCTCGGTGTCGCCGATCGTATCAGATGCCGATTGGATCGCCAATTCGCGCAAACGAACTAGGATGTTCGACACTTCGTTCAGGCCGCCTTCCGACACCTGGATCAGAGAAACGCCGTCTTGCGCGTTTCGCTTGGCTTGCCGCATGCCGCGGATCTGAGCCTTCAGGTTCTCGGAAATCGCCAACCCTGCGGCATCGTCGCCCGCGTGATTGATCCTGCTACCGCTTGCCAGCTTCTCGAGCGATTTATCCAGACTGTTCCGGGTGATCGCCATCTGCCTCTGCGCGTTTAGCGCAGTGGTATTCGTCGCTATTCTAAGTCCCATATTTCTAGCCTCCGTTCATATCCGCAATCCTCCGTGTAGCCCGCCACTTTCCTTTTTGGCGCCAAGCATCCTTGCTCGGTTTTGTTTAACAAGGGCCGCTTATGGGGTCGGCCCCCGTCGTTCACTGCAACGCCCGACCGGGACCATCCCGGCTGAGTGTTCATGGAAAGACTCACGCCTCTCCACACTTTTTGACCGCTCTCCCAAAGGCTCACTACCGCGTGCTCAAATCTCCTGGGCTGAAATTTCAGGGGTTGAGCCCGTCCCGCCGTACCATCTTGGTCGTGCGGGACGGACTCTGAGCCCTATCCAGGAAACAAGCGCAGGCAACGGGCCTTTGCTTCGGGTCGAAATCGTAAACTTTATATACGGTCAGAGCTCTCCGGCCCTACGGGCCTCGACTCCTGACCGGCGCCCTTTGGGCGCGTGCGTGCTAGGTGTTTCACTAGCTATTGGGATCGTTCAGCCGTTCGTTCAGCCACCTCCTTGGTTAAGCAATCCGAGCGCGGTCTTCGCCGTGACGTTGGCCTGCGCGAGCACCGCCGTGCCGGATTGCATGAGAATCTGATTCTTCGCGAGCTCGGTCGTCTCTTCCGCGATGTCCGCATCCCTGATGCGGCTGTTCGCCGCGCCGAGGTTTTCCCGCGAGATCATGAGGCTCGAGATGATCGACTGAAGCCGGTTCTGCATGGCTCCGAACTCCGCACGGATCGCCGTGACTGAGGACAGAGCGCCGTCGATGGCGCCGAGCGAGTTCTGCGCGCTCGTCTTGTCCGCTACGGTTCCCAGATTGAGTCCCAGGGCCACGAGGTTGACGTCGGCATGCGAGGACTCGAAGAGCTTGATGCGGTCGAGGTTCGGGTTATTGCCCGTGCCGACCTGGACTTCGAACGTGGTGGAAGTCCCGTTCAGGAGCGGCACGCGGTTGTATTCCGTGCTCGCCGCGATGCGGTCGATTTCTTCCATGAGCTGCTGGAACTCGACGTCGATAAATTTTCGTTCAGTGGGGCCGACGGTGTCGGAAGCGGCTTGGACGCCGAGCTCCCGCATGCGGACGAGGATGTTGGAGACTTCGCCCATCGCGCTTTCGGCGACCTGGACCAGGGATACCCCGTCCTGCGCGTTGCGCTCGGCTTGTCCGAGGCCCCGGAGCTGGGCTCTCATGCTCTCGGAGATCGCCAGGCCCGCGGCGTCGTCGCCCGCGTGGTTGATGCGCGATCCGGAGCTTAATCTTTCGAGGGTACGATCAAGTGCTCCGCGGGTGTTACGCAGGTTTCGCTGCGCAACCAAAGACGGAACATTGGTATTTATTCTGAGTCCCATACCCTTCCTCCATGAAGGTCTAGCGGCCTATCCTTGGCCTGTTGGGGCGGGGTTTTTGTCTCCAGTTATTCCGGCTGCATCTTGCAGCCAGCTGTAGAACCCTGCTTCCAAGTAACTGATCGGCAGAGCGCCGGAGGACTTTAAAAAAAAGAAAGAGCAGGGTGACCGGTGCTCTCGCCCCGGACCCTACTCTTCCGATATTCTGATTTTTTCAGCCTAAAATGGCTCTCCCATTGAACGAAAGAACCTTTAGGCAGCGTCTTCCGCATCCTGCTCGGCATGCCAGATATCAAAAAGCGTCTTGCCCGAAGCGGTCTTGAACCACTTCGATGCATGATCTGGCGGCTCCTGGCCGAGGCATTTCTGGGCAAAAGCGTGGATCGTGGTGATTTCCGCGCCGACTACGACCTTATACTCGCCGTTCGGCTGCTTGGCGACCCGGCAGGTCTTTGACGGATCGCTGACGAAAGACAGGGTCTCCTCGTCCTTGATAAGGTGGGCGTGAACGAGGTGGGTCAGGTCGAACTTATTCTTCTTTTTTGACACTCAGTTTTCTCCTTTGAGGGAAACGGTTAATTTCCTATCGGCAAAGACTACCAGGCAGTTTATACCCCCCGCTTCTTTTAGATAGGCGCCCGTTGAGGTCTCTGGTCAGCTCGACTACACTCGAGTGAGCGGGGTGTTATGGAGCTCGAATCGATCAAAATGACCGACATCCGCTTCGAGAAGCTGCAAGGCAGCGAAGGGCGCGCCCGCATGTGCGAGCTGCTCGACCGCGCTTTCCCGGTGCCCAAGGGCTCGAGCTTCTTCGACGACTTTCCGGTGTGGGATCCCTTGAACGACAGCGTTGACAGCCGCGTCGCCCGGTTCGGCGCTTTCGGCCCGGATGGGCGCTTTCTCTCGCTTGCGGCCGTTCGAATGGCATTGCTCGACGCGCCCGCCGGCCCTCTGCCCGCCGCGATCATTGGCGCCGTCGCGACGGACGAAGCGGCGCGCGGCCAAGGACTCGCCTCCCGCACGGTCTCGGTAGCCCTGCAATGGGCGATGGATCAGGGCGCGGCGGTCGCGCTGCTCTGGGGCGCAGAGCACTCCTTATATAGAAAGCTCGGTTTCGAGCTTTGTGGTGAGCAGATCCTCGCGCCACTCGCATTCGTACCGCTCCCTCCTTTGCCCGCGGGCTCCGCCGCCTCGCTAGAGCTCATGGGTATCGGTCGCGGTTGGACACCGGCGCTTTTCGATGCCCTACGCGAGCGGCGCTTCGGCGTTCGCCTGCAGCTTCACGACCAAACTTGGCTTGCCGCTCAGAAGAACGTCGAGTGGTACTGGACCGGCGAACGGAACAAACCGAGTGCTTATGCCGCCATCGGCCGCGGGATCGACATGCAGAACATCGTGCATGAATGGGGAGGCGAGCCTTCCGAGCTCGCGATGCTTCTCTCGCGCCTGCTCGCGGACCGACCTGGTTCGGCGCTCCTGGGTCCGCGCTCTCTCTTCGAAAGCTACGGCTTCGAGAAGGCCATCACGCACGCGCAGATCGAATATCTCTGCCTTGCACGCGTCCTGAATCCTGCGCGCGTTTTCAAGGCGTACCATCCCGACATCCGCATGCACGCCGAGCTTTCCGGCGACGGCACCTGGTCTTGCTCCTTCGACGGCGCGAAGCCAGTGCAACTTGCCGACGGCGAGCTCTCAGAGACTTTCTTTGGCCCGAACTCAATCAAAGCCGGAGCCGCCGCCTCCGCGCACTGGCTCCCGCTCCCTCTCTGGGTATGGGGCCTCGACGCCGGCTAAAAACGTGTCCGCCACCTTTTGGTAGAGGGGCTGCGTCAGGAGCCCCCATCGACTGCATGCATAGATTTTCTGGATGTCCGATTAACGGGCATTTCAAAGACGGATCGACGGAAGCCACGCTTGATCGCCACATCAATCTCATTTGAGAAAGGCCGATTGAGCCAACTCAACATGGAATCCAGTTCATTGGTCGTGAATGAGAGTCCATGCCCGCATCGTGGATGGTGGAGTGGGACTAAGAGTGGTCCAGCACCACTGATCCCGAAAATTGTACTGAACCTGTATTCCTCTACACTCGCTGACAGCTGGGCCTTGACCGGATTGCGATAAACGTACTTCAGTGCATGGCCATAATAGGTTCCCTCATTCATCAGAGACCAGTGATATCTCGCGCCGAAAACGCGACCTGACCGTCCGGAGATTAGATTCGCCGTCCTGGTCACGTAGCTCAAAATACAACTCATCACTTTGCCAAGATCTTCGTTCGGCGTAGTGAGAAGAAGGTGAAAGTGATTCGGCATCATGACGAACGCATGGATCTCGATCCCGAATACGATCGTCGCCAGCAATAGCTCGTCATTCAGGACATTCCACATTCGATCGGGGTCTAGGTGAAATATTTCTCTATTATTTGCGCGAGCCGTGACGTGATAGGGAAGAAACTCAGAGCGAATCAGTTTTTTTCGAGGCATGACCAGCTTCATTGCATTCGCCACACCTAACGCGCCCACTCTACCAAAAGGTGGCGGACACCTTTTTATTCGCGGAAGACGATCTTGCGGAAGGCGAGCTCTTCGAGCTTCACGCGCCAGGAGTCCGGGATGAACTTCGAGATCCAGGTCAAGGCGAAAGCGTCGTAGCCAATCGGCGTGCGAAGGGGGATTCGGTTTCGCTCACAGAGCTGGACCAGTTTGCGCGCGACCCGCGCCGGATCGCCCTGACGCGCGCTCGTGTTCATTAGGAAATCCTCAAGCTTTCGCGTGCGCCGAAAGTAAAGCGACGACTCATTGTAGGATCCTTCAGCCATTGTCTTGCCACGGTTGAAGCTAGTGCGGAACCCGCCTGGCTCGATCAATCCCACCTGCACGCCGAAAGGCCTCAGCTCGTAGTGGAGCGCTTCAGACATCGCTTCGAGCGCGAACTTGGAAGCGTTGTAGGGGCCATACAAAGGAAACGTGAATCGTCCGGCGATGCTGCTCACGTTGATCACGCGGCCGCGCGCGGAGCATAGGGCGGGCAGAAGCTTCTTCGTCAGGAGAACCGGTCCGAAGAAATTTACTTCCATCTGCTGGCGCAATTGCGAGGCTGTCTGGTCTTCCAACGCACCGAACAGGCCGTAACCCGCGTTGTTGACGAGCACATCGAGCTTGCCGCCGAACTCCTCGTCCACGAGTTTTCGCGCGGCTTCGAACGTTTCCTCCCGCTCCATGTGGATATCGAGCGCCGCGAGGCGCGCTCCATAACGGGCGCTCTCCTTGCCGAGCACTTCGCGTAGCCGACTCTCGCCGCCGCGCAACCCCGCGATTACGGCCCAGCCGCGAGCGAGTAGAAGTGGCACGAGAAGCAGGCCGAAGCCGCTCGAGGCGCCCGTGACCAGCGCGACTCTGGGTGACGCGATTCCATCGCCGGGACTGAGTTCCTGGGACGTCATGGATTACTCCTCCGAGAGAAGCGAGTTGCGGATCTCCTCGATCGCCGTGGGCACGGACTCCAAGGTGGCGGGAGCAACAAAGATCGTATCGTCGCCGGCAATCGTACCTAGAATGCCGCCGGGCCGAAAGTGATCGATATGGGCCGCGACGAGCGGCGCGGACCCCGGAGTGGTACGCACCACGATGATCGAATTGTTGGTCTCAATGCTCAAGATGAGATCATTGAGCGAACGCTTCGCGAGCGGGGCCGGACCCTGAGGAGCGAAACGGTAGACGGTGCGTCCGCCTTCGTCGAGTAGTTTGATCGCGCCCAGGCGCCTGAGGTCGCGCGAGATCGTCGACTGAGTGACATTGAAGCCCCGGCTCTCCAGCTTGTCACGAAGCTCGTCCTGCGTGCCCGCAGCGCCCACAGAGAGCAGGCTCCTCAGCACTTCCAGGCGGGACCTTGGGATGCTCGTGGTTTCCATTATGCCATTAGCCCGGCCAGAAGCGCCTTCTGCACATGCAGTCGGTTTTCGCTCTGGCGGAAGAGCACGGAGTTCGCGTGATCGGCCATCGTTTCGGAGATTTCCTTACCGCGGCTCATGGGCAGACAGTGCATGACGACCGCGTTCGAAGCGGCGTGAGAATACAGCTCTTCGTTGACTTGGTAGCCCTCGAATGCCTGCGTGCGGTCTTCCTGCTCCTTCTCAAATCCCATGCTGGTCCAGGTGTCCGTGTAGATCGCGTTGACGCCCTTGCAGGCAGTGATCGGATCTAAGCAAGCGGTGATTGTCCCTCCGCCTTCCTTCTTCCGGGCCTGGGCTTTCTTCACGATGAACGCGCTCGGCTCATAACCCATCGGACAGGAATAGCGCAAGTGAACCCCTAGGAAAGGAAGCAAGAGCAGCAGGCTGTGAAGCATGTTGTTGCCATCGCCGACGTAAGCGACCTGCAGGCCTTCGTAGGATTTGAACATCTCCTTCAAAGTCAGCAGATCAGCCAGGACCTGGCACGGATGATGGGTGTCCGACAGCCCGTTGATGATCGGCACCGGGGATTTCGAGACCATGCGCTCGAGATTCTTGTGGTCGTGCGTGCGGAGCATGACTGCGTGGCAATAGCCCGCGAGCACGCGCGCTACGTCTTCTGGCTCTTCCCTCTTGCTCGTGGCCGTCGAGCTCTCGACAATCTGGGCGCCCAGCTCGTGCGCGGCGACAACGAAGCTCAGGCGCGTGCGCAGCGAGGGCTTCTCGAAAATCAGCGCGAGGTGCTTGCCCTTGAGGGGACTCCACTCCTTGCCGGCCACGCCGCGGTCCAGCTTGAGCTGAAGTGCGAGATCCAGAAGCTCGACGAGCTCCGCCTTCGAGAGTTCCTCGCCAGTGAGAAAGTGCTTGGTCTTAAGCTTGAGCATTCGCGATTCCTTTCTGGGAAGCTGACGCGCGTGAACGCACGCGGCAGACCGTTCCGACGCCTCGGTTGGTGAAAAGCTCCTCGATCAGGCCGTGCGGTCGGCGAGCGTTCAGGACGTGGATGTCCTTCACGCCGTTGCGGAGTGCGTGGAGCATGGTCTGCACTTTGGCGAGCATGCCGCCCTTCACAACCCCGGTCTCAATCAAATTCTCGAGCTCGCCGGCGTCGAGTTCGGAGATCAGCTGGCCGTTCGCGTCCAGGATTCCGTCCTGATCCGTCAGAAAGAGTACTTTCTTGATGCCGGTAGCGATGCCGATATGGGCCGCGGCCCAGTCGGCGTTCACGTTGAATGCCTGCCCGTTCTTGCCAACACCCACGGGCGCGATGACCGGAATGTAGCCCACGCCGTTCTCGTTTCTTGTGGCGAGGATTGACTTCACGAGCGTGACGTCAACCTTCTCGATCACGCCGACCTGTCCGAGCTTTGGGTTGGCGGCCTTGCACTGGAGCATGCGCGCGTCGGTTCCGGAGATGCCAACCGCCTTGACGCCCGCATGGTTGAGCGTTCGCACGACGCGCGAATTGACCGAGCCCGAGAGCACCATCTCGACGAGATCCATCATCTGCGGGGTCGTCACTCGCTGGCCGTCGATGAACTCCCACTGGATCCCGTGCGTCGTAAGCTCGTGGTTGATCGAGGGGCCGCCGCCGTGCACGAGCACGAGGGAGACGCCCACCGACTGGATGCGCGCGAAATCCTCGCAGAGCGACGAGACGAGCTTCGAGTCCTGGAGGGCCGCTCCCCCCAGCTTGATCAGGATCGTCTCGCCTGCAAAACGCCGGACGTAAGAGAGCGTGTCGATCACGCCCGATACGCTGGTGCCTGGATTTCCGCCGTTCGCGCTCACGAGTACTCCGTATTGATCTCGACGTACCTCTTCGTCAGGTCACAGCCCCAGGCCTTGGCCGCGTGCTCGCCGCACTTGAAATCGGCGACTATGCTCACGGTGTTCGTCCTGAGGAGCTTCCGGACCTCGCCCCGATCGAAGAGCACGGGCTTTCCGTCCTCAAAGATCAGAGCGCCTTGGATGTGCAACGTCATCTTGTCGAGGCAATCCGAAGGGATATTGTCCGCTCCCAGGCGCGCGAGGATGCGGCCCCAGTTCGGGTCCTCTCCGTGGATCGCCGCCTTGATCAACGGGCTCAGAGTGAGCCCCCGCGCGGCCGAGCGCGCGAGCATCATGTCGGGAGCGCCCACAAGATCCACTTCGATCAGCTTTGTCGCGCCTTCGCCGTCGCGCGCGACCGATTTCGCCAGCAGCACCGAAACCTCGACCAGCGCGTTCCGGAAGAGCTTCAAGTCATCCGCGCCTTGCAGCTCGACGCCGCTTGCGCCGTTAGCCATGAGAAAGACGCAGTCGTTCGTCGACGTGTCGCCGTCAACGCTGATCATGTTGAAGCTGAGATCGGCCGCTTCCGTCAGGAGCGACTGCGCAAGCTCGATCGGCAGCACCACGTCGGTGAGCAGGTAGCCCAGCATCGTGGCCATATTCGGGTGGATCATCCCGGAGCCCTTGCAGATGCCGGTGATGCGGACCGTGCCGTTAGTCAGCTCGACTTCCGTCGAGACCGTTTTCGGCACGAGATCCGTCGTCAGGATCGCGACCGCGAACGGCTCGGCGATGTCCTCGGCGCGATGTACCATCTCGGGGATCGCGGCCGTGATCTTGTCGATGTCGAGAGCGACGCCGATCACGCCCGTCGAGGCGGTCAGCACCTGATGCGGCAGGCAGCCCACCGCGCGCGCGGTCGCCAAGGCCATCTGCCAGTTGTGCTCGCGGCCTTCGGGTCCGGTCGCCGCGTTCGCCTGCCCGCTGTTCGTGACGATCGCGTGGATATGCGTCGAAGGTAGCACGGCCTGCGAGTAGAGGACTGGCGCGGCCTTGCACTGGTTCTTCGTGAAGACGCCAGCGGCCACCGCTTCTTCTTCGGAAATGATCACGCCCAGATCCGGACGGTACTTTCTGACGCCGCTATTGATGTTGGCAGTCAAGAAGCCTTTCGGAAGCGGGGTGCGAGCGATACCTGGTCCTGGGGTCATGTCAATTCCTCCAATCCTGCCAGACCCGCCGAAACCGGCAGATCAAACAGACGATTCATGTTCTCGACGGCTTGGGAAGACGCGCCCTTCAGCAGGTTGTCGATCGTCGAGAACAAAAAGAGCTTGTCGCCTTGGATCTCGAACGAGATCTGGCAGCGGGCCGAACCCACCACGCTCTTCAACGAGAGAAGCCTCGGTGAGGCCTTCCCGAACTTTACGAGAGGATAGTCGCGATAAGCTTCCGCGAAAGCCGCGCCCACGGCGGCAAGCGCTTCGCCGGAATCCTGCGACCCGCCCGACGAGAGCCGGGCATAGATGGAAGCCAGGATCCCGCGCCGGGTCGCGAGTAGATGCGTGGTGAAAATCGGATCGGTCGCGACGCCGGCGAACTTCTGCAAGTACTGCAGGATCTCGGGCAGATGCTGGTGCTTGCCGATGCGGTAGGGAAGGCACTCGCCTTCGACTTCCGTGAAAAGAAGATGCTCAGCCGCTTTCTTGCCCGCGCCGGTGGTGCCCGACTTCGCGTCGATCACGATGGTCTCAGGCCGGATCAGGCCCGCTCGCAGGACCGGGATTAACGCCAGGAGAACCGACGTCGCGTAGCAACCCGGATTCGAAACGAGCGCGGGTCCGGAGGCGTTCGAAAGCGGAGCGCACCAGGGAACGAGACCGTAGCCGGCCTTCTCGAGCAACCCGGAAGAAGTGTGCTTGCCGCCGTAAGTTTCCTCATAAGCGGACTTCGGAAGGCGGTAGGCGCCACTCAGATCAATGACATGCGCGCCGCGCGCGAGAAGCTCGGGCGCAAGCTCCATGGAAACTTCTGCGGGCGTCGCTAGGAAGATCACCTGGCCGGCTTCGACATGATTCTTCAGCTCGCCGATCGCGCGTACGGGCACCGCAAGCGCTGCGTTATTCGAGAGGTAATCAGCCAAGGACCAGCCCCCCTCGGTCGCATAACATGCGCTTAAACGTGCATGAGGATGCTTAAGAAGGATGCGGCACAGCTCGAGCCCGCTATAACCGCGAGCGCCTACAACCACGGCAGAAATCCCTTTGGATTCCGCGAGATTTCCCGCCGCGTTAGCAGAGTGGGTCGAGACACGAGTGCCATTCATATCTTGCATATTTATTCACGCAGCCTGCATAGTCAAGCATTATTTTGTTGTTTAATTCGTTTTGAGCGCATATATATGCAGCAAGTATGACTACGAAAGGTGCAAAAATGGCTAAGAATACGGTATTGCTCGCATTTTCAGGTGGTTTGGACACATCGGCGATCG
>JAYVOO010000474.1:0-4122 GCA_043757905.1 Oligoflexia bacterium | reverse complement strand
TCCTCTCCGCGGGCTCGACTCATCGAGGCAATTCAGAATGTTCTTCACTTCAATGATGCCAAGCCGTTTCCGGTTTTTTGCTGCAATCGCCGTCATGGCTTGGTCTGGCTGCTCAGGCAGCGGTAACACGGCCACAGGTACGGCTCCGGTCGTCTTTTCGAGTGTTCCGGCCAATGGCGATGCAGGCGTCCCGATCAACCGGCGTATTATCGCCACGTTTGATCAGGCGATGACGTCTTCGACGATCAATGCCTCGACCTTCACGGTTTTACAGGGAACAACCCCGGTAACTGGAATCGTGAGCTATGCGGGATCTACCGCCATCTTCACTCCCACCGGAAACCTGGCTTCCAGCCTGCCGTTCACCGCGACCATCGCGAAAGAGGTGACCAGCACGGCAGGGAGAGCGCTTGCTGCAGACTACGTCTGGACATTCACGACTGGTTCGACTGCGGACACCACAGCTCCTCTGGTAAGCTCTACTGTGCCGGCCAGTGCGGATACCGGTGTGGCGCTCAACCGTCGGATCACCGCGACTTTCAATAAAGCGATGAACCCTGAATCGATCACGAGTCTGACGTTCACGCTTTCTCGAGGCGGGACCCCGATCTCGGGCGCCGTCTCGTATGTCGGCACTACTGCGATTTTCACCCCATCGGCAAATCTCGCCTCAAGCCAATCCTTTACGGCGACGGTCACGACGGGAGCTAGCGACCTTGCCGGAAATACTCTTGCTGCCGCGTCGACCTGGAGCTTTACGACGGGTACATCGCTTGGGATCGGTCCAGCGCCGGTGGCGTTGGGTACTGCCGGCAATTTCGTGATCCTGGCGAAATCAGGAATCGATACGGTCCCCACTTCCGCGGTGACTGGGGATATCGGCGTCAGTCCCATCGATTCGACCGCGATCACTGGGTTTTCGTTGTCCCTTCATGGCTCTGGTGTCTACTCGACTTCGACCCAGGTGACCGGACAGTGCTTCGCGGCCAACTATGCTGTTCCAACTCCAAGTAACCTGACCACGGCAGTGAGCAATATGGAAACCGCTTACACGGACGCTGCGGGCAGAACCACGCCGGACTTTGTCGAACTGGGAGCAGGAGACATCAGCGGAATGACACTTACCCCGGGACTCTACAAATGGGGAACGGGTTTGTCTATCAACACGAATGTCACCTTGAATGGCGGGCCAAACGACGTCTGGATCTTCCAGATCGCGGGCGGCATCACTCAGGCGAATGGCACCCAGATTATTTTGGCCGGGGGCGCTCTGCCGAAGAACATTTTTTGGCAGGCTTTTGGCGGAGTAGCCGTCGGAACGACTGCGCACTTTGAGGGCGTGATCCTGACGAAGACCTCGATCGCATTGAACACTGGCGCATCAATTAACGGCAGGATGCTCGCGCAGACCGCTGTCACGATCAAGTCCAGCACGGTTACGAAGCCAGCTCCGTAAGGATAGCCGCTCGGCTATTTTACAATGCTGAAAATCCCGTACCGCATGCTGCGCGTTTCGTAAGCGAGCCGGATCCTGAGAAGAGATTGCACGAACATCTTGTTTCGGCTCGGGTCCTTGATTAGAAAACGCGCGTACTTCGAATCGGTCAGAAGCTTCCCGAGCAGGCGCTGAAGACAGAGCGTCCATGTTTTCTTCACGCGTTTCGTGACGTCCTGATAGGCACTTGAGCTAAAGCCCGTCTCCTCGATCAGCTTCAGATATTCCGAAGCGGTACCCAGATGCAGCCTTCCTTCCGTGCAGATCGGCCTGAGCAGGTGATTGAGCTCCCAAGGGGCCGGGTCTTCCTTGCTGAGCCAGGCGCAGATCTGGAGCCTGCCGCGGGGTTTGAGCACTCGGTAGGCTTGCTCAAAAAAAACGCGCAGATCCGGCATATGCTCGGTGCTCTCGATCGCGAAGGCCAGGTCCATGGACTCGGGCTTCTCCTGATTGATTGACCAGTCCTGGCAGTGAAATTCAAGTTGCCGCCCTGTCGCGGAGTCCTTCATTTCATTGGCGAGCTTGACCTGCGCGCTGGAGACTGAGTAGCCCGTCACATTCGCGCCATGGCGGCGAGCCAGATAGCGAGAGGTCTCTCCATACCCGCATCCGATGTCGCAGAGGCGTGCGCCTTTGGGGATCTCAATTCCTCGAAAAAGCTCGGTCAAAAGTTTTTCCGTGGCTTCAAGCGAGCTCTCGCGGCCCGTTTCCCAGTAACCGTGATGGACATGAAGTCCCCAGATCTCTCGATAAAACAAGTCGAGCTCGTCATAATGTGAGGCGACAGTACTAGGGGATTCAGCTCGAGTGGATTCGATCATGCTCGCAATCTTACTTCCAGTGTCGGGTCGGGAGCAAGATGAGGCTCCGGGCTATGCGCGACTATTTTCTTTCGGTCTGATTCCTATAAATGCGCGTTAAATCAAGCAGCATCGCGTATGCGAAACTGCTTGATCAGCTCGCCCGCGATGGCGTCCAGGGGCAGGACTTTGTCAATTGCGCCGGCGTCAACGGCGGCCTTGGGCATGCCGTAAACGACGCACGTCTCTTCGCTTTGAGCGATGTTCATGCTTCCGGCCGCTTTCATCACCCGCAATCCCTCGGCCCCGTCCCGACCCATGCCGGTCAGGACCACTCCGACAGCGTTGGCCCCAGCATGGGCGGCGACCGACTTCATGAGGTAGTCGGCGGCGGGTCGTACTCCGTGTAATGGCACCTCTTGATGGAGCTTGGCATAGTAGTGCGCGCCGCTTCGTACTAGCTCCAGATGAAAATTTCCGGGTGCGATCAGCACCCGACCCGGCACCACTCGGTCTCCGTCCTCGGCCTCTTTCACTTCGAACGGGCAAAGCTTCTGAAGTTGCCCGGCATAGGCCTTAGTGAATACGGGAGGCATGTGCTGGACGATGAGCGTGCCTGGTATATCGCTCGGCATGCTGGAGAGAAGAACTTTCAAGGCTTCAGTGCCACCAGTTGACGAGGCGATCGCTAGGATCTGATGTGTGGTCCGTGCGAGAGCGGATGTCGCCTGGCGCGCGAGAGCGGGTCGTGTAAGAGCCCGAATCGGGACTAGGCGGGCTTGTGCCGCATTTTTCACCGAGCGAATCAGCTCGCCCGCCATCTCATGAATCGATCGAGCAACGTCCATGGAGGGCTTGGCAAGAACCTCGATCGCGCCAGCCTCCAGCGCCCTGAGGGCGGTTTCAGACCCTTGCGTGGAGAGACTGCTGATGATCACAGTCCGCGTCGGCAGGAATTGCATCACCTTCGTAAGAAATGTCACTCCGTCCATGCGGGGCATCTCAATATCCAGGGTCATGACGTCGGGTCTGAGCGCTACGATCTTTTCGCGGGCGACAGAGGGGTCAGGAGCCGTACCGACAACTTCGATCCCGGGATCCGATGAGAGAAGCTTGGTGAATAGGTTTCGAATGACCGAGGAGTCGTCAACGATCAAGACACGAATTCGAGGGGTGGTAGCGCTCATGCGGCCGACCTACCTTGAAGCAATTTATGTTCAATCTCAAAACTCTCGCTCAAGAGCACGAGCTTGCGGCCTCGGTCTCCTCCGACATCCTCAAATATGATCGGGATGCCAGCTTCGCCTAGCAACTTTCGCGCGACTTCGACATTACCTCGGCCGACACCCCGGCCGATCCGAACGTCGTCCAAGACCTCTCCGCCGCCGTAAATTTTTGCCGTGAGCGCGAAGGTACGGGAACCCAGTTCCAGCATCCGGCGAATGAGCTCCGGGATCGCAAGGTCCCCATAGCGGCCTTTGCCTGCCTCGGGTGACCCCGTTGGAGATGCTAGGAGATAGTGATTGATCCCTGAGAATCGCAAGCTTTGATCATGTAAGGCGACAGCCACGCAAGACCCAAGGATAGTTCGGACCCGAGACGGTTCGGCGCAAGCGACTAACTTGCCAGGCAAGAGGTAGATCTCCTTCACTCAGGCCGCCTTTTATAGATTGCGTGTGAGATCGGGAGTAGATGCTTGCTGCGCATTGTTCCGGACTCTGAATGACCTAGAAATAGCAGGCCCCGAGGGGCGAGCGCGCTACCCAGCTTATCTACGACTTGCGCGGCCAGAGCGCCTTCGAAATAGATCAGCACGTTCCGGCAGAA
>JAYVOO010000473.1:0-4134 GCA_043757905.1 Oligoflexia bacterium | reverse complement strand
CCGAAGCGTTGTATAAGGTATGGGGGTCGACATCCAGGATAACGACTTTTGGCGGTTCGCTGAGCGCTCCCCGCAGCTCCATTCGGGTGGAATAAATTCGGTTCTCCAACTCGCCCAAGGGGATCATTGCCAGCACGCAACAGATCAGGGAGCGAATGAGAAAAGGCGTGGTTTTCATGGAAATCAGGGCCGCCCTGAGGGTATCATCAAAAACATATGGTATTAATGAGTTTAAGGCACCCCGTCAAGGCATCCGTTCAGTCGTGGTACGCCCGCAAAGTCACGGAGCGCACACTGTTAGGCCAATTCCTGCGCAAGCTTCGCCGATTCATCATCGGGACTTTTTTTCCAAACTATATTGATAAAGCCATCGCGGCGACGCGGACCGGCGATTGCCATCGCTGCGGTCTCTGCTGCGAGCTGATCTACAAGTGCCCGTTCCTGGGGCGCGACAGCCAAAACCTGCCTTATTGCCGGATTTACGGGGATTTGCGTCCGGCGAATTGCCGCAATTATCCTTTCGATGCGATCGATTCCGAAGTAGATACCTGCGGGTACCGATTCACGAAACAAGGCGAGAGCGCTGTAGTCGTCACCCAGTCCTGAGCCCGTATGGAAATCGTCAAAGGCATCGATCAACTCACGCATTCGCTCCAGTCGGTCGTCCTGACGATCGGGAACTTTGATGGCGTCCATCTCGGTCACCAGACGATTATCCGCGAAGCCGTGGCGAAGGCCCGCGCCTGCAAGGGTACGGCGGTGGCGTACACGTTTCGCCCACATCCGCAGGTCGCGCTCCGGCCGGGAGCCGACGTACAGCTGCTCTCGACCTACGACGAGAAACTCGAGCTGCTCGCTTCAATCGGAATCGACGTCGTCGTCGAGGAACCCTTCAGTCGGGAGTTCTCGGTCGTGGCGCCCGAGCAGTTCTACACGGACACAATCCTGCGCCGGCTCTCGGCGCGCTCGATCGTGGTGGGTTATGATTTCGCGTTCGGTAAGGAGCGCGCGGGCCATCTCGAGGCGCTCCGCGATTTCTCCGGCCGGTCCGGCGTAGATTTGACGGTCGTGCAGCCGCAGCGGGTGGGTGACGAGGTCGTTTCAAGCTCGCGCATCCGCCGACATCTACTGGCGGGCGAGGTGGTCGAGGCGAACGCGCTACTCGGCCGTGAGTTCTGCTATCGGGGTGTGGTGATCAAGGGCGAGGGCCGGGGTCGGAAGATCGGGTTTCCCACAGCGAATCTTAAGTTGGAGAACAAGCTCCGCCTTCCGTATGGAGTCTATGCGACCCGCGCGCTCTGGAATGGGCAGATCTTAAAGAGCGTCACTAACGTGGGCGTTCGGCCCACGTTCCAGCTCGACATTGAGTTGCCTGCGCTCGTCGAGACTCACATCCTGGATTTCAACGCCGACCTCTACGGCAATTCGCTCGAAGTCCGGTTCGTCAGGCGGCTGCGCGTCGAGCGGAAATTTGACGGCGTCGACGCCCTAAAGGCACAGATCGCGCTGGACGCGGAGCAGGCGCGTTCAGTCCTTTAACCTAAAAGATATTCAAGACCCCTTCAGGCTGTGTCGAAAAGCAATTGAAGAAAGAGGTCTCGATTGTCTTTGCGCACGTTTCACGTCTGCCTCCTGCCTCGGATCTCCCTGATCCTGGGCGCTCTCGCGCTCTCGAGCTGCGCGGGTGGCGCGGTGATCAATGTGGTGAGCAACCCTGAAAAAGCCGAAATCTACGCGCAGCGCTTGGGTTCGGGCTCCCCGACGCTCGCGGGGCAGACGCCGCTGACGGTGGGCGCGGCCGAGCTCGAGAGGACTTACCAGGGAGCAGGCCCGATCTACATTGAGCTCCGAAAGCCCGGCTATCGCACCGTGAGCACAGTCATCACCGATCTCTCCGCCATGAATTTGACGATCAAGATGGACATGGTTCCCCAGAGCGGCGGCGAGGATCAGGATCGCCTGAACACCTCGGTTGACCGCCTCTTTGAGAGTCAGCGCCTGGCCAAGGCCGGCAGGTTCCCCGAGGCGCTCGAGCTGATCCGGAAGATCCGGGTCGAGGTTCCCGAGATGGCCGCGGCTTACGAGATCGAAGGCGGTATCTTCTATCTCCAAAAAGAGTACCGCAGGGCCTACGACTCTTATTCGACGGCCGTGAAATACAACTCCAAGAATCCAGAAACCCTTAAGATGAGAAAACTCCTGGAAACCTCTCTCGGCATCAAGCCGGGCCCGCAGGGGGTCAAGCTATGAGGTCCATCCTGGGGTTAGCCGGCGCGATCGCTCTCGCTGTCACTTTCGTTTTCACCACCGGGCCGGTGCATGCCGAAGTCCGCCAATCGCTGGACTGGCAACGTATCAGTTATGAAGAAAAGCTTCAGGAGCGGATCTCGCGGTCGATCGCTGCCGCGAGCGTTCCGGCAGGAAGCTTCGTCGTGAGCGTTACCGTCGAGATGAAGCCGGGGCGAAACGCGAAAGACTCGAAAGACTCGAAAGATACCTCAAAAGAAAAGAAAGTCGCTCCGCCACCGCTTTCCAAAGAGCAGATTGAGGCTGAAGCCACGCGCGTCTATCTCGGGAAGCTTGAGACAGACGCTGCCCTGATCGGCTCCGACGACTACATCGCATCCGACCGCGGCGGCACGCAGGCGCTCCAGGAGCCAGGATTCTTCGAGAGTGTCGTCCAGGTGCGCGCCTCAGTCTTTATCGACAAAGGTGTCACTGACGGCAAGAAGACGATTATCGAAGCCATCTTGAAGGGTGCGATCGGATCGGTGGGCGCCAAGCCCGCGGAAGTGAAGATCGAGAAAGTCGATCTCGTGCCGCCTCCTCCGATCCCGGCGACTACCGAGGCCTGGGACGCGAAACGCTGGGCGCAAGAGTTCAAGCTCCCGCTAGGCATCCTGCTTTCGACGTTTTGCTTCGGCCTGTTGTCGCTAATCGGCGGCAGCATGATCTTCAACGGATTTAAGAAGATCGAGTCGCGGAAGGTCTCGCTCCTGGAAGCCAAGGACGCACGGGAGGCCGCTACAGCAGAGAAGGCGGAATCCGCTGCGTCCGGATCCTTCGCCGTCCAGGGTGATATTTCTGACCGCACACATACGCAAATGGAAATCAGGGACGGAAAAGAGCGCCCGGCGCCAATCGAGATCGAAGGCGCCCAACGAGGCTTCGATCGCTTTCGCGCGCTGCTGAGAGAGTCCCCTGAGCGTGGCGGTTTGCTCGTCAAAGAATGGTTGAAGTCTCCGGGCAAAGGGTCCAATGCCGCGTTGGCCGCGCTCTCCCAAGTCCTCAGCGGAGACGAGCTTTTTTCGCTCTTCAAGCAGCTCAGCGACAATGACCGCAAGGAATGGAAAAGCGTCCTGGTGACGGTCGGCGCGGCCGATTCGCAGCTCGCCGATGCCTTTGTCGCCAGCCAGGTCGTGGAGAGCATGCTTGTGCCTCCTGCGGAGGTGGACAGGGAGTTGCGCCAGAGCTTGAGCGAGCTCAAGCTTTCGGAATGCGTGGAGCTCGCTCAGGATGACGTGGAGATCGGTGCGATTCTCGCCGTTCTCATGCCGACTTCTCAAGTTGCACAGATGTTCGCGTTGCTCCCGGCCGAGCAAGTGAACGACATCGCTCTCAGAAGTCTCAGGTTATCCGCTGCCGACATCGAAGGGAAGTCAGCACAGATCAAGAGAAAACTGCTGCAGGCAAGCGGAGGTCGGCCCGTCTCCACGCCATTCATTGAGCGCGCCGCCGAGCTTCTGCGCGAGGTCGGAGCAGAAAGAGAATCCTCGATCTTCTCTGCCCTAGCCGAGTCAGGCGAGTACCAGCTCCTGGAAGCGGCAGCGCGGCGGCACTTCCCTGCCGAACTGGTATTCAAGTTACCTCGGGAGTTCCTAAAGGCAGCCCTCGATCGACTGCCTTTGTCGAGGCGCGCTGACTTGATCTGCTCGCGCGAAAGCGAAGAGCAGGAAAAGCTCCTGCAATCAGTCGGAGCAGCCAACTCAAAATCCCGGGAAATGCTCGAGGCCGAGGTCCAGACGATCCGAGGTGACGAAGTCCGGGAACGCAGAGTGATAAAAGGCCGAGACAAGCTCTTGAGCCAGTTTCTCGACGGCGTGCGCGTATTGATCTCTGGAAACGAAGCCGCGG
>JAYVOO010000472.1:0-4139 GCA_043757905.1 Oligoflexia bacterium | reverse complement strand
GCGTCCACCCCTTGGATATGAAGCTTCGGGAATCGCTCGAGCAGGATCTCGGTTTGGGCGCCGACACCGCAGCCGACCTCGATCAGACGGGACTGCTGAGTGAAGTCAACTTGCTCGTAGACGCTGCTCTCGAGGAAGCGCGCCTGCCGGTAAAGACGGTCTTGCTCCCGGGGCGAGTACCCGTGAAGGTACCCGCTCCGGGATTTGGAACTGGGGCTTTTAGCCGCCAAAATCCCGATCCATGACGGTCTTGCGGCCTTCACGCTTGGCGCTATCGATCGCCTGATTGCACAGCTGACGGATGCGTTCAGAGAGCACGTCGATGACGGCGCTCGAAGTGTTCATGCCGGACTGCGCTCGGATGTAATTTTTGAGTTTCGAGGCGACCACGAGAATTTCGCCGCCGCTGCCCGTGCCTTCAGTCTGTTCTTCTTCTGACATTTTTTTACTCTCTCCGTTCAGTTGCCCACTTCCGTCGCTTGGATGGGGGGTGGTTCGTTCTTCAGCCCATGCTTCGCGGTGGTTCATGCCTGGGACGTGTGCATCCCAACATGAGACACTGCAGAAAACAAGGCCCGTGCGCTTGCGGTTACAAGTGGATACGTTGCAGACCCAATACATCTGCAGATACGCCAGCGGCTTTTTACAGCTGCTGCACTTGCGCCAGAATTCGTTCGGGTCTTTCGGATCCGGGCTCAGGATCCAGCTACTCCAAGAAGTTCAACTTCGAAAACCACGGTGGCATTGGGTGGAATCACGCCACCCGCGCCGCGTTCGCCGTATCCCATCGCGGATGGGATCGTGAGCTTACGCTTGCCTCCGACCTTCATGCCGGCAACGCCTTTGTCCCAACCCTGAATTACTTGCCCAGCTCCGAGCTGGAACTTGAACGGATCACCGCGGTCGAGCGAGGAGTCGAACTTCTTGCCGTCGGTCAGCCAACCCGTATAGTGCACAGTGACCGTCTGTCCGGCCTTGGCTTCTGCGCCGGTCCCGGCCTTCAGTTCTTCGATCTTGAGCTCTGTCACGGCAGTGGCTGCGCCGCCAGCAGCGGGGGCAGCCTGAGCGGTGGCGTGCGCGGGTGCAGCCGCATCGCCGGTGGGAGCTACTTCTTCCTTCTTCGTGCAGGCGCCAAACATCAGGGTTGGTCCGATCGCGAGTGCAATCCATTTCATCGAGAAATTCTTCTTAGCTTGCGTTGCGTGCATAGGTTTTTTCTCCCAGTTGTTCGCAAACCATCGCATAGCTTTTTTGGATTAGGAAGAAAATGCTTTTGAAATCTGGGTTACCCATTCGGGCGTCACTCCCTGAAGATCGGGGATCCGGTGATGCGCGAGATCGTTTTTCTGGGAGAAATGATTCGTCGAAGTGATCGCGACGACCCAGGCTCCAGCCGCTCGCGCGGATGCGATACCCGGCGTGGAATCCTCGAAAATCATCCCGTTCTCCGGTTTTTCGCCGAGGATCTGAAAAGCCTTGAGGTAGCCGTCGGGTGCCGGCTTGCTGTTCGGGTAATCCTCGGCGCCCAGGATCACCTTGAAATGATCGCGCACTCCGAGCTGATCGAGCGCCCAAAGAATTTGCCCGCGGTACGAGCCTGACACGAGGCCCAATGCATACCGGGTCGAGAGCGAGCGGACTGCATCAGCTGCGCCGGCAACGTATTCCAGGCGTTCTTCGAGAGCCAGATGGTAGGAGGCGAGCACGAGCTTGAGCGCGTCCTCGCGAGGCAACGGGAAAGCGTAGCGGCTGTACAGAAGGTCGAAGGCCTTGTCCCAAGTGCGGCCGGTGACTTCTTCGGCCACTGTCGGCGCGATCGTGACATTCCAGATCTTCATCCACTCGTCGACGACGCGTACGGCGGTTTTTTCCGTGTCGACCAGAGTTCCGTCGAGATCAAAGATCACGCTGGTGATTACGGGCATGCAGCCAGCTTACCTGTGCGGGTGGTCTTAGCGCAAGGTTAGCGGACTGCCGGCGAAGGTCAGCGCGCGAGGCATATCGCGACGGGCGATGACCCCAGTCTGCAGGCCTGAGATCACGAAAAGGATGGCAGCACCAATGACCGCCCAACGGGTGTTTTTCTCGAGCATTCTGCGATCTCCTTTTCTGCACGCGCTTGTCATCCAAAGGGTGAAATTGCGTCATATGCGTGAAGTTGCGGCACTCTACTCTAAAATAACGCTTTGTGTCAATCTGAAATTATCTCTAGATTGCGCCTATTTGGGGTGAAAACTTAGAATGACGCTTCAGCAGGTCGATCGCCCTGGCTCACCGAATGCAGTGCAAGGGCACGTAGATAGGGGAGGTTTTCTGATATGTTACGGGATATTTTGAACCGCAATATCGTTTCGGTTGAACTTGGCGCCTCCGCGGTCGAAGCGGCGCGACTCATGAAAGAAAAGGATGTGGGCTGCGTCTTAGTTCTAGTGGATGGCGAGCCTAGGGGGCTTCTGACGGATCGGGACCTTGTCCTGCGCTGTCTCGCCGGCGAGCTGCCGTCTCAGGATTGGAGAGTGGAGCAGGTGATGACGAGGGCGGTGGAAGTCTGTCGCGAAACGGATGGGATATTCGACTGCATCTCCAAGATGCGCACGGCCAAAGTTCGGCGCATGCCCGTAATAGATGTCCACGGCAAAGCGGTCGGCATCCTCTCATTCGGAGATTTGCTTGCCGTGCTGAGCAAAGAGTTGAACGAGCTAACCGCGTCCACCACCTCCGCCGATGAGGAAGTTGATCACCTCGCCGCGTAATTCGCGTAATAATTGACAGTGTGATGGGCACTGGCTACTTTGAGCCAAGTCATGAATCCCACCCCTTCGCACAGCATCCTGAGTCTCATCGCCGCCGGAGGGTTCGCGATGTACCCCCTGGTCCTCTGCTCGCTCCTCGTCTGGGGTGTGATCTTCGAGCGCCTCTGGAACTACCGCCGCCTCGGCCATGATCTCAAGGCATTCCATCTGACTGCCCTGAATTCGCTTCTTCGCGGCGACCGCGAGCAGCTGCGCCGGGCCTGCGAGAAGGAAAAAGATCTCCCGACGTCGCGACTGCTTCTTGTCGCCCTCGAGCGACTTGCCTCGAAAGACGTGCGCATCCGGCAGAAATGGGTCGAAGCACTCGAGCGTCATCGCCAACTACTCAATCTTGAGCTGCGCCAGAATCTATGGCTCCTGGGTACCATCGGCGCCGCGGCTCCTTTCATCGGTCTTTTCGGCACGGTTATCGGGATTTTGCGCTCTTTCCAGGACATGGCCCGCACTGGCTCCGGGGGATTCGCGGTCGTCGCCGCCGGCATCTCCGAATCGCTCATCGCAACTGCTGCCGGCATCGTCGTCGCCGTCGTCGCGGTCATGGCGTTCAATGCATTTCAGACTCGCTGGACCGGGCTCGTTCTCATGATTCGCGTGCATACGGAAGAGCTGGTTGAGATGCTCGCCGAACAGGAAGAGCCGAGCAAGGCCCATGGCGTTTAAAGGCCTGGGCTCGGGCGACGACTCGGAGTCGGCCGGCGCCATCATGGCCGAGATCAACATCACGCCCCTGACCGATATTTTTCTCGTGCTCCTGATCATCTTCATGGTGACGAGCTCGGTGATGTCGCAGATGGGAGTGGACGTAAACCTGCCTTCCGCGAGCCAGGCGACCGCGCAGGCGCAGCCCGAGGGCGTGATCGTGACGCTGCTTCCGGCTGGCGGTATCCGCATCAATCAGAAGGAAGTGCCCGGAGGAGATCTTGCTCAGTTCGAGACGGCCCTCAAGGAAGTTTTCACGCGCACGAAAGCCAGGCTTGTGATTATCGAAGGCGATCGGCAGGCATTCCTGGGTTCGGCAATCCAGGTGATGGATCGCGCGCGGCAGGCGGGAGCTTCCCAATTCGCGATCGCGACGCAGCCTGAGAAGTAAAAGCGGCAAGTAAAAGCGGCAAGTAGTGACTTCCGCGATCGATGGGCTCAGATCCCGCCGGTGACGAAGGCCGCGGGGCCCGACGCGCGCGGGGAGCTGGTGGAGGCGTACTGATTCGCGGGCGTGCTGTTCTGCCCTGCCGAGGCCAGCATGCGCTCAAGCAAGTCCGGGCGGAAGTCGCCGGCGAGGTGGCTCTTGCCTGTGTATTCGGGAATGGCAGCCAGGTTTTCGGGCTT
>JAYVOO010000471.1:0-4149 GCA_043757905.1 Oligoflexia bacterium | reverse complement strand
CAACGAGCTTGGGAGTTCCGGTGGACATGCGGCTGGACCTTTCGTCGAATGGGGTGCGCTCTACCAGCGGAGCAGGATCGACCCGTAGGTCAAGCCGGCGCCGAAGACGTCGAGCAGGATCAAGTGGCCGGGCTTGACGCGTCCGTCTCGCACGGCTTCGTCCAGCGCCGTGGGGACGGTGGCGCTGGAGGTGTTTCCGTATTTGTGGATATTGACGAGCACCTTGCTCATCGGGACCTCGAGGCGCTTCGCCACAGATTCGATGATTCTGAGGTTGGCCTGGTGAGGGATGACCCAGTCAAGATCAGCCGTCGTCAGCCCATTGGCCTCAAGTGCAGTGACCGCGTAATCCGAAAGTGTCTTGACCGCGACCTTGAAGATCTCGCGGCCCTTCATCTGCATCTTGTGGTCTTTAGCCGCGTAACGCTCGGGCGTCGTTTCCATCGCCGACCCGCCGGCAGGGATATGGAAAAGTTCCCAGAGATTGCCGTCCGACCCAAGATGCGTGGAAAGGATGCGGTGGCGGCTGTCGGCCGGAGCCTGCTCGATGATGACCGCGCCGGCGCCGTCGCCAAAAAGGATGCACGAGCCACGGTCTTCCCAGTTCGTGAAAGCGGTCAAGATATCACCGCCTACGACGAGGGATGTCTTGACGTTTCCGGAGCGGATGAACTGCTCCGCGGTCGCGACACCGAAGACGAAGCCTGAGCAAGCGGCGTTCAGGTCCAGCGCCCAAGCGCGCTTCGCTCCGAGTTTCTTTTGAAGCCAGCACGCTGCCGACGGAACGAGGGTGTCAGGGGTGCAGGTCGCATAGAGGATCTGATCGATGTCCTCAGGACGCTTGCCGGCCATTTCGAGGGCGCGGGTGGCGGCCAGGAGGCCCAGTGACGAGTTATGCTCGGTCGGGTTCGACTGGTCCGCTACGCGGCGCTCAGTGATCCCCGTGCGCTCGCGAATCCAGGCGTCATTGGTGCTCTCGGAGCCAAGGGCTTCGAGCATGCGCGCAATAGCGTCGTTGCTGACGCGCTTCTCGGGGAACGCGGAGCCGGTGCCGGTGATCTTTGCAGCAAACTGAGCTGCGAACTGGGTGCTCTTGGCTCCCGCGTTCTGCGACATCAGGTTTTTCTATTAAGCCTGAGCCACTTCGTTCTTCTTCTGCTTCGCAGGAAGGATCTGCTTGCCGGCGTAGAAGCCGCAAGAGCAGATACGGTGCGGGCGAGTAGGCTCGCTGCAGCTCGGGCAGACCATGGTCTGGGTGACTTCGAGGCGGTTGCCGCCTGCGAAACGGCGCATGTTACGGCGGCTGCGGGATACTTTTTTCTTGGGGGTTGCCATTTTCTTCTCTCACTCTCTTTGTGCGATCTAACGTGGTCTGGTGATTAACTCAATTTTAAATTCGACTTGATGCTACCCTTGAGGCCCTCGAGGACGGAAAACGCGTTCGTCGGTGCGGCCGACAGCTTCGCGCAGGCGCAGCGCCCTCGGTTCAGATCGGCGCCGCAATGGGTGCAGATTCCCTTGCATTCCAGCTTGCAGAGCGGCTGAAAAGGGATCTGCAGCTGAAGCTGTTCGGTCAGAATGTCCTGGAGGTTGATGAAATCCTCGCTCAGATAGGTGATGTCGAGCTCTTTGCTAGAGTCATCGTCTGCGGTCTCATCATGCGCGTGGCGAGCGTGGCCCTGGTTCTGCCCAGAAGGCTTTTCGCCTTCGTCGGGCATGAACGCGACGCCGGCCATAACCGGGTCCTTGCAGAACAGCGCCGAAAAGTTCGGATTAATCGTCTGATGAAAGCCGTTCGCGCAGCGGCTGCAGATGAGCTCGACGAAAGTATCGATCCGTCCGTTAACAACCACGACTTCGTCGACCTGACGAAGGTTGTAGTGAACGTGGATCTGCCGCGCCCCACCCTGTGCAGGAGTCTCGGCTTCGGCTTCGTCGACTCGCAGAACGGACTCGCTCACCCATTTGTCGTCCTGGGTGAAGTCTAAGTCCGTGTCATGCTCGGTGATTTCGTTTAAAAATACTTTCATAAACCTAGAAGTTTTCGGACATTAGCCGGGGAGTGGCGGCGAGTCAATGGAAAGCTCGCCTTCGGCGAGACGGGAAGCTCAGTCACTATTCCGAACGGTGAGGCGTGAGCCTTGAACCGTCCAACGGAGCTTCCGTTTGCCCAGCCGGCTGGCGGCAATTCCCAGGGATTCAAGGGGAGCTACGGTTAAATGGGGCAGGCTGGACTTCAGCAGTCCGCCCAGATTGGAGCCGGTCGTTCGCGACTCCGAGGCGAGCCAGCGGCGGTACATTTCAGCAATGGGATACCCTCCGCCCGCGAGCCGGCCATCCAGGAGGCGGGCAGCCCCGCCGGCCACTTCCACGGTCAGCGGTCCGAAGCTCGAGCGGGTCCCGGCCTTTAAGCCTGCGGCCGGGGCGCAATCTGAAACGAAGCACAGGCGGCGGGCCGGGTGTAAAGCGCGGGTCCAGCGCGCCACGGTCGGGTCGACGTGCACGCCGTCTATAATGAGCTCCAAAAAAACCTCGGGATTTCCTACAGCCGCGGCAAGGAGCCCAGGCTGGCGGTGGTGAAAAGTCATCGCGTTCCAGGAGTGGGTCACGTTCCGGAACCCCGCCCGAAACGCCGCGCGCGCCTCAGTTTCCGTCGCACGCGAGTGACCGAGCGAGAGGACGATGGCGCGCTTGCGGCTCCACGCAACCAGTTTCCTGAGCGCTTCCTTGGAGAGTGTTTCCGGAGCGAGGGTAAGGATCTTCAGGGTCTTCTGACTGGCGAGCCAGAGTTCCTCCAGTTCAACGAGATCCGCTGGGCGAAGAATCTCCGAGGGATGGGCTCCGCAGGCTTCGGGGCTGATGAAAGGGCCCTCGAGATGGATGCCGAGCGGAAGTGCTCCCGCTTCATGGCCTCCGCGCGCGATCCAGGCGCCCAGGCGAGTGACGGTTGCGAGAAGTTTCTCGCGTGTCGTGGAGAGCGTCGTCGGACAAAATGCGGCGACGCCTTGCTGCCAGAGTTTTTTCGCGAGACGATCGAGATCCGCGTCTTCCGCAGTCATCAAGTCGATGCCGAAAGCTCCGTGAAAATGAAGGTCTACGAGACCGTGCGAAGTGATTGTGAAGACTTTGCTCTTGACGCGGGGTATGGGGCGTGGCACCCAAATGACGTACCATAAGAGAAGGGGTTCTCCATCATGGCATTTCAAAACTCAAACTCGCGTAACTCGCACAAAGGATCCGGCAAAGCCCATAAGGGTGGCGCCGGCACGAAAGACATGAAAGCCGGCAAAGGCAAGAAGTCGTCCCCGCTTGCCTCGATCAAGAAGGCAATCTTCGGCAACGGCAAGCCTGCCGCGCCCGCAAAAAAAGCCGCGCCGAATACTCCGACTTCCCATGCGCATGCGCATGCGCCTGCGAGCGCCAAGAAGGGTGGAAAGATCGCGGCTCCGACGCCGCCACCCGCCGCTCAACCCGCCGGTAAAAAAGGTAGATCTGCCCAGGCTCCGCAGAAATCGAGCAAGAAGGGCGGGGGCCTCCCTCGTACGAGCATTCATTCGACTTCTTTCTCGGGTAGCCGCCACGCGGCCTCCGATGCCGACAGCTGCCGCGAAGTAGCTTGCGAAGGACTGGCGACCACGGCCGGCTATTGCCGCCTCCATTACATCAAGAATTGGAAGAAGATCAAACGCAAGGAGCTCATCCTGAAAGAAGGAAAGCTCAATCAGTACATCGAAGAACTGGTCGCGAAATATCCCGACAAGTACATCGATGCCATCCGCCAGGATCTCGCGGTGGAGAAGGACTTCGCGAAGGTCATCTATGATCTCGATCTCGACGAAGGCGTCGACGAGTTCGGTGACAGCGACGCTGAAGGCGGCGAGGCGTTGATCGACAATATCAAACGTGAGTTTGAGGACGAAGGCGAAGGCGGGTTTTAAATCCGTCTTCGGCGGACCTGCACTAGGGAATTACGGATCTCTCAGGCTGAGGGTCGCGCTTTCTTAATTCCCTAGTGCAGGTCCGCCGAAGCGCGATTGTGGCCCGACCAGCGGTCCGGGTCAGTGGCGGGTGGTGGGTTTGCCGGTGACGAAGAGGCCTTCGGTCTCTTCTTCTTCGGCCTCCGCGAGCTCTTGAGCGAGCGGGTCGTGG
>JAYVOO010000470.1:0-4164 GCA_043757905.1 Oligoflexia bacterium | reverse complement strand
CGAGACCGCCGAGCCCTCACTCTCCGAGGCCAAGAAGTTCGCTGAAGCCATTCACGCCAAATTCCCGGGTAAATGGCTGGCGTACAATCTTTCGCCGTCTTTCAACTGGCGGAAGAAGCTGGATGAAGCCACGATCGCCAAATACCAAGTCGAACTGGCGTCGATGGGGTACAAGTTCCAGTTCGTGACCCTGGCCGGCTTTCACTCGCTCAACTACAGCATGTTCCGCCTGGCGAACCAGTATAGGGAGCGCGGCATGGCGGCGTACTCGGAATTCCAGGAGATGGAATTCAAGAGCGAGCGCGAGCACGGTTTCCGCGCGATCACGCACCAGCGCTTCGTCGGCACCGGCTACTTCGACGAGGTGGCGCAAAAGATCGCCGCAGGCTCCATCTCGACCGGCGCGCTATCGGGTTCCACCGAAGAAGAGCAGTTCGGGCACTAGAGATCGAACATCAGACCCAGATAGGCGAACTCGCGCCGGTTCTCGCGGTAACGGAAATACTTCATCCGGGGATCGGCGCCGTTGTAATAGCCCAAGACGACGCGGGCGCTCTGGCGGAACTTCGGGCTGAAGTGGTTGCCAAAGTAGACGCCCAGTTGCGCATGCGTGGTCCAGGTCAGGTGCGTGTCTCCCCACTGGTCGAATCCCAGCGCGACATACGGCGAGCCCGAATGCGGGTCGTCCTTGCCGCCAAAAGGAAAGTACTCGGCAAACTGATCTGCGGCGAACGTCTCGATCTGCGGGTAGGCGCGCAGGAAGGGTCGGAGCGTCGCGCCGACACGAAACGTGTTGCCGATGTCGTAAATGCCGCGAAGAAAAAAGAACTCTTCGCCAACCGGTGGTTCGAAGAGAGTGAGATCGTCGATTCCGTCAGCCGCGTGGGCGGAGTCATGGGTCAGCCCGGTGGAGAAGCGCAACTCGGGCAAGAGCGCCATTTCATAGCCCAGCCCCACGCGGGCGTCGATAGTCTCCGTGCCGATCTTGAAATCCGAGTTGTATTTCATGCTCGCATTGGCGGTCGCATGGAAAAATATCTGAGGATGGGATTCGACGTCGTTGTTCCCATAGACCGGAAGTGTGCCGCCCAGGGCTCCCCATGCATGCGCTCCCCCGGTGTTCAGCAGCGAGGACTGCTGGTCGAAAAACAGGGAATAGGTCTGATAGAGCTGGTGCCGCGACTCGGGGAGAATCTCCCAATCCGCCCGTACCGCATGGGGTCTTGCGACCGCGATGCAGGCGATCAGAAGGATGAAGAATCTGGCTGTAAACATCCGGAAAGAGTGCATAATCGGAAACATAACGAACGATGGGGCCAATGGAAAGAAAAAGCCGAATCGCCGCTGTGATCATCTGGGTCCTAGGAACACTTGCCTGCGTCAGGCTTTTCCGATTCAGCCTGGAGTTCAGTCAGGATTTTTCCGTTTACTGGAGAGCGGCGCATGCGTGGGCTGCGGGTGAGAATCCCTATGCCATCCATGGCTCTGATCTGGGATTCGTTTTCAAGTACCCACCCTGGGTGCTCGCGTGCTTTTCGTGGCTTGCCGTGCTTCCTGAGATCTGGGCGAAAGGGCTCTGGGCAGTGCTCTCGCTCCTGGCGTCGGGTTTCGTCGTGCGTTGGCTTATGCTCCGTCAAGGAGTGAGTCGGGGAGTGGCCTTCACGGTGCTCGCATCTTTCTGGTGGATCTGGCTTGGACACTTCTGGGCCGGACAGATCTCACTGGTCATGCTCGCCGCCGCGCTAGCGCTCTTCGAGCGGAAAGACGCGTTATCGTCCGCCGTTCTCGATTTAGTGCTGAGCGCGAAAGTTTTTTCCCTTTATCCGCTGGCAGGCAGAGTGAAGCGCGCGTTCAGTCTTAAGACGCTCGGGTGGCTCGCGCTACTTTTAGTCGCCTTGCATCTCGTGCTTTTCGCGGGAGGCCTCGCGCTTGCGGATTACTACTCGGGTTGGCTTCAGGCCGCGTCCTCGGGGGGGACTGAGCTCGGCGCGAACGTCGTCCGCGGCCAGGCAAATCATGGTCTGACTGCGCTTTTGTTGCGCGGCTTCGGGGTGGAAGCGTCGAACTCGAAGGCGGATATCGCGGTATTCTTTGGTCTGGGAATCCTTTTCGGTTTGGCATGGAGCCGAGTATCTCGGACGGGAGGATTGTCTTCCGGAGAGACTTGGGCCGGTTGGCTTGCCCTCGGAGTAATCATCCACCCTCTGGCGTGGCATCATTCCTTCGTCTTCGTCTACCCTTTCGCGGCGCTCGCCACGGATCGCGCGTGGCGTGCCTACCGCGGTTCCGGCGACGGAGTGGCGCTCGTCTTTGCGGCGCTCGGTGTCGCGCTGGTCGGGCTTCTGATTCCGCAAGTGATCGGAACGGAATGGGTGAAGCCGCTCGAGCTCGCCGGAAGCAAGTCCTGGGGCGTGCTCCTCATTGCGAGCGCCCTACTGCGGGCGCGCCGGCCACATGAAATGAGAGAGGCGTGATGATCGCTGCCCCGCGGACCGATGCCGAGTTTCGCCGCTTCGTTTGGCGCTGGATGGGATGTAGCCTCGCGCTGCACCTTCTGGCCGCGTACTTCAGTATGGGGTATCAGTCGGCCGACGAGCAGTTCCAGATTCTCGAGTTCCTCGGCTACTGGCTGGGCAAGACCCCGGTGGCGGAGCTGGCCGTAGAGTACCGCGAGCGGATCCGACCGTGGCTGCAACCCGGGATCTATTGGGTAATCACGAAGGCCTTGGACCGGGTGGGGGTGGAGAATCCCTTCCAACTCGTGTTCGCCTTCCGTGTGTTTTCCGCACTCGTGGGCTGGCTGAGCCTGGTCGGGCTAGCGTTTCTCTCGGGCCATTGGTTTCGCGGGCCACGCGCCCGGAAGCTAGCGGTGCTCGGCCTCGCGCTGCTGTTCTATTTCCCTGTCCTGCACGCGCGTCCGTCATCCGAGAATCTCGCGGGCTCAGTATTTCTCCTGGGCTTGGAAGTCATCTTGCTTCTCGCCTACGCGCGCGATCGCAAAGTAACGTGGCTGCAGGCGCTGGCCTCAGGGCTTCTGTTCGGGATGAGCTTCGAGTTCCGGTTTCAGGCTGGCATCCTCATCGCTGGATTTTTCGCGTGGCTTCTCGTCGTCCGCAAGGAACGCCTGGCGACCTTGGTCTGGATCGCGCTAGGTGTCGCTCTCATGATCGGACTCGGGCGCGCCGCCGATCGCATCGCTTACGGCGAGTGGGTCCTGAGTCCGGTACGTTATTTCGAATACAACTTGGTGCGGGGCGAAGTCGCTCGCTTCGGTCGCTCGCCTTGGTGGGATATTTTCCGAATGGCGTTCACCGAGACCTGGCCTCCGCTCGGGCTTGTGCTTTCGGCGTGCTTCGTTGTGAGCTGGATCCGCCATCCCCGGCATCCGCTCACGTGGTGCATGGTGCCGTTCTTCCTGGTTCATATTGGGATCTCGCACAAAGAGCTCAGGTTCTTTTATCCGATCGCGGCAAGCGGCGGCGTGCTGCTGGCGCTTTGCTTTTATTCCGAAAAAACGGGCGAGCTGATCTTGCTCCCGAAGGCCCTTTGGGCCTGGTTCCTACGGGGCGCGTGGACTCTGCTCGTCTTCGAGAACTGCGTCGCCGTGCTCTGTCTGAGCGTGGTGCCGTTCGCTCGCAACATCCAGTTCCAGGAAGGCATCTACGATCTGATGGAGCGCGAGAGAATGGGAACGCTCGAGATTCTGACGCGGGACCGCGACCCCTTCGAGTATCTAGGCAGCTATCTGCACTTTTACCGGCATGCGGGCATCACCGTGACCAGAGTGGCTACAGTCGAGGACGTGAGTCGCCGCCTTTCGTTCGCTTCCCGGCCGCTCTACCTTTTCGAGACCTCCGCCGAGCTCCCGCCAGGCAATGAGCTGCTCGCGCGCTCCTGCCAGCCAGTGATCCGGACGCTCCCACAGTGGATTCGCATATTGAACTTCAATGATTGGCTGAAGCGCGTGAACGTGTGGACGCTTTACCGCTGCGCGCGCTAAAGCAGGGCTTGGTTTGTTGTCTCGACAGGATTAAGTTGGGACCATGAGAATACAGCCATGAAGATTTTGCTTACCGGTGCGACGGGTCTGGTCGGAAAACCTCTGGCGAAGCGCCTTGCTCAGAACGGGCATGAGCTGGTCGTGCTCACCCGCAGTGTCGAGAA
>JAYVOO010000469.1:0-4165 GCA_043757905.1 Oligoflexia bacterium | reverse complement strand
ATCCGCGGCCGCCAGGAAAAGCTTTCGGGCGGAGGCCTTTCTTCCGGGCTCATGAGTTTTCTGGACGTGCTCGACAAGGGCGCAGGCGCGACCAAGTCCGGCGGCACCACGCGCAGGGCCGCAAAGATGGTCTGCCTGGATATCGACCATCCCGAGATCATGGACTTCATTACCTGGAAAAGTAGGGAGGAGAAGAAAGTCGCGGCGCTCATCGCCGCCGGCTACAGCTCGGATTTCAACGGCGAAGCTTACCGCACGGTGGGCGGGCAGAACTCCAATAACTCGGTCCGAGTCAGCGATGAGTTCATGCAGGCGATGGAAAAAGACGGCGAGTGGAAGACGACCGCGCGCACAAGCGGGCAGACCGTCGACACTTACCAGGCCAAGACAGTCTGGCGCACGATCGCCGAAGCGGCCTGGGCCTGCGCCGATCCAGGCCTTCAGTACGACACGACGATCAACGACTGGCACACCTGCCTGAACACGTCCCGCATCAATGCCTCGAACCCGTGTTCGGAATACATGTTCCTGGACGACACGGCCTGCAACTTGTCGTCGCTCAACCTCGTCACCTTTCTCAAGAAGGACGGAAAATTCGATGTTGAGGCCTACCGCCGCGCTTGCCGCATTTTCATCATCGGTCAAGAGATCCTGGTCGATCTCTCAAGCTATCCCACTGAGCAGATCGCAAAGAACTCCCATGACTACCGCCCACTGGGTTTGGGCTTTGCAAACTTGGGCACGCTACTCATGCTGAAGGGCATTCCCTACGACAGCGACGAGGGCCGCTCCTGGGCTGCGTCGCTCACCGCGATTATGTGCGGCCAGGCTTACGGTGTTAGCGCAGAAGAGGCCGCGCACCTGGGGACGTTCCCGGGTTACGGCGATAACCGCGAAGCGATGTTGCGCGTGATCAGGAAGCATCGGGACGCTGCTTACAAGATCGACGCGCTCAAGGCGACTCGCGAGCTGGCCTTGGCCGCACGCGAGGACTGGGATCGAGCGCTCGACCTAGGTGAAAAGCACGGTTACCGGAATTCGCAGGTGACGGTTCTCGCGCCCACGGGCACGATCGGGCTGCTCATGGATTGCGACACGACGGGCGTCGAGCCCGACTTCGCGCTCGTCAAATTCAAAAAGTTGGCTGGCGGCGGCTATTTCAAGATCGTGAATCAGTCGGTGACTCAGGCGCTGAAGAACCTGGGCTATACGGCGACCGAGATCAAGGACGTGCTCCAGTACTTGCTTGGCACGATGGATCTGAACGGCGCGCCGAACGTGAACCGCGGCTTCCTGAAGTCCAAGGGCCTGACCGACGCCGAGATCGTGAGGATCGAGAAGACGCTGCCCGGCACCTTCGAGCTCTCGAGCGCGTTCTCGCGCTACACCCTAGGCGACGAGCTGCTCAAGCGCCTGGGCGTGAAAGAGGCCGAGCTCGCCAAACCCTCCTTCGACTTTCTCCGATGGACGGGTCTGACCGCGCGCCAGATCGAGGAAGCCAACGAAGTGATCTGCGGCACGATGACAGTTGAAGGCGCGCCTCATATGCGCGACGAGCATCTAGCGGTCTTCGATTGCGCCAACAAATGCGGAAAAAACGGCAAGCGCTTCATCGCTCCCATGGGGCATGTGAAGATGATGGCCGCAACTCAGCCGTTTTTATCGGGCGCGATTTCAAAGACGGTGAACCTGCCAAATGAGACCTCCGTCGAAGAGATCGAAGACATCTACTACCAGGGCTGGAAGATGGGGCTCAAGGCCATCGCGCTTTACCGCGACGGCTGCAAGCTCTCGCAGCCTCTGTCGACGAAGTCGGACAAGAAACAGGTAGACGAGGAAGTGCTGGTCGTGGCTGCCTCTTCCGCGCCTGCCGTCGGGCAGCGCCGGAAGCTTCCGGCCAAGCGCCGCGGCTTCACGCAGGAGGCGCAGATCGCCGGGCATAAGGTCTATATCCGAACGGGCGAGTATCAAGATGGAAGCTTGGGTGAGATCTTCATCGACATGCACAAGGAAGGCGCCGCTTACCGTGCCATGATGAACTGCTTTGCCATCTCGGTGAGCCTGGGCATGCAGTACGGCGTGCCTCTCAAGGAATTCGTCGACAAGTTCACCTTCACGCGTTTCGAGCCATCGGGCGTCGTGACCGGCCACCCGAACGTCAAGATGGCCACTTCGATCGTGGATTACATCTTTCGCGTGCTCGGCATGGAGTATCTGGGGCGAACGGACTTTCTCCAGGTTCAGCCCGATAAGACGGTGGATCTGACCGCTGAAAAGGGCGCGGCAAACGAAGTCTATCCAAAGGAACCTGCGAAGCGGATCGCCGCTGAAGCTGCTTTAATCGCGCAAGCGGGGGCAGCCGCCCAGCCAGCGGCTGCGGCTTCGGGCCACTTGGCGGAGATGATGGGGGACGCGCCTCCCTGTGACAGCTGCGGGCATACGACCGTGAGAAACGGGGCCTGCTACAAGTGCTTGAACTGCGGCAACTCCATGGGCTGCAGCTGAGCCGGCGCTAGATCCACATCGATCGCGAGATGATTTTCCAGCTCTCGGGCGAAAGCCCGGGAGCCAGGGGAAGAATCATGGCGAGGCTGTCTTCGCGCGGCCGCCGCTCGCCTTCGATTCCAAGTTGATCCCAGAATGCTTGCGGCAGTGCTTCCTCTTCGTGGGCTTTTACCCATGCGAGACCGAGCAGGCCTGCGTGTCGCTGGGCGGCCCGGATTAGCGCCCGTGTCTCGCCTGCCGCCCCGGAAGCGAGATGGAGCACGCGCAGGCTGTTTGACTTCCAATCCGCTGCCCACGCGATCCAGGACTCGCCCGAGCGCCCCCCCGCCACTGGCGAGCGAGGTTGTCCGAGCGCCTGCGCATAGAAATCTTCGCGGGCGAAGTGCCAAGCGTATTGCTCGGACCTGGGCAGGATACGGTAGCCAGCGACCGGCGCTGGCGTTTCGATCTCTCTCAGAAGCGGCGCTCTCTCGAGCTGGAAAAACTCCGGGCCGCCATCGGATGCCGTGGGCGTGGGCCCAGACGCAGGCCCATGCGTGGGGAAAACGCGCTCGTACGAGGGCCGGGAAACGAATCCTAGCCTGCGGTAGATCGCCTCGCCCACTTCGGAGTAGAGGATTAGGGCGTGCGATTCGAGTTCGTTCGTTTGCTTGAGTTCGAAAGCAAGCGCTTCGAGCATGCGGGAAGCATGGCGGTACCCGCGGAGTCGGGGTTCTGTGAAGACGGACGCAATTCCGTAGGTGCGGCCGAGGGCGCCGTTGAATGCACTTCGCATCTCGAACGATTCGCAGGAAGAAAGCACGAGCGGGTCGCCATCCCCGCCGGTGGCCCAGACCCAGGTCCGAAAGTGAGAGCGCGTCCAGGGCAGGTCGCGTAGAAAGCGCTCCCGCTCGAGAAACTGCGCTTCGGTCAGCCGAGCGCCCCACTCGGCGTAAGTCATGCGGTCGATCGCGGCGCGCTCCCCGGGGCTTGCGGGCCTGAGCTTTGGGGCGTCACTCTCCGCGTTCACGCTGGCCAATCGTCGGGAAGTTTCGCCTCAACTTGAAGCGAGGCG
Source organism: Oligoflexia bacterium (assembly GCA_043757905.1). Taxonomy (GTDB): domain Bacteria; phylum Bdellovibrionota; class UBA1018; order UBA1018; family UBA1018; genus JAYVOO01. Next base: position 606 of record JAYVOO010000469.1, on the reverse strand, counting down.
CCGTTCGCCAAGGGCAGCTCAAGCCGCCAGGCATGGAGCCAGAGTCTTTTTTCGTTTGCCGCGCTCGGACCATAGATCGGGTCGCCCAGGATCGGCAGCCCCAGTGAAGCCAGGTGGCAGCGGATCTGATGGCGCACTCCGGTTTCGATCTCGAGCTCAAGATCCATCCACCCGTCGGGGCCAGCTTGGCGTGCGCCTAGCAGATGAGTGACGGCAGGGAGGGGCTTGCCCCGATGGGAAAGTTTTCTCCCGGGCGCCAGCGCGATCATGCGCTTGGAGGATTTCTCGGATGCGGCGATCGGAGTCGTCACGCTTTGTTTTTTAGGAAGGACGGGTGAGCCGGACTGGCTTAGCACCAGGGCGCGATAGAATTTTCGGACGCGGCGGGTCTTCCACGCGGAGCGGAGCGAGTCGAAACTTTTTTGGGTTTTCGCGAACGCGAGGCAGCCGCTTGTACCCGTATCGAGTCGGTGGAGCAACCCTGGCTCGAGTGCATGGCTCCCCACCTGCTCGAGCGCTGGAAAATGCGCGAGCGCTGCGCTGACGGCGGTCTCTGTTTCGTTGTCGTCGTGCGGCAGGGAGGCGACGCCGGAAAGCTTGTGGAGG
>JAYVOO010000468.1:0-4169 GCA_043757905.1 Oligoflexia bacterium | reverse complement strand
TCGGCTCGAGCTACCTCGCCCGCATCGTGGGCCAAAAAAAGGCGCGCGAGATCTGGTTTCTCTGCCGGCAGTACTCGGCTCAGGAAGCGAAGGACATGGGGCTGGTCAACCACGTGGTCCCGCTCGCCGATCTCGAGAAGGTGACGGTCGAGTGGAGCCGCGAGATTCTCCAGCACTCGCCACTCGCGCTCCGCTGCCTGAAATCCGCAATGAACGCGGATTGCGACGGCCAAATGGGATTGCTCGATCTCGCCGGCAACGCGACGTTGCTCTATTACATGTCTGAAGAAGGGCAAGAGGGCCGCAATGCCTTCGTTGAGAAACGTAAACCTGACTTTCGCCAGTTCGAGAGGCTTCCGTGAGCGGAATTGCCGATGCGAGCGTCGCGCCCACTGCACCCGTTCGCGCCTCGCTCAAAGTCTGGCTCCATGGGATTCGGCCCAGGACTCTGACGGCCGCAATCTCGCCGGTCCTGGTCGCGACCGCGCTCGCTTACGCGCTCTCGGGCCCGGGAGGCCTCACGCATCCCGAACTCAGCCTGTTCGCGCTCCTAAGCGCGGTCTTCATCCAGATCGGGACTAATCTTTTCAACGACGCGCTCGACTTCAAGAAAGGCGCGGACACCCATGAGCGGATCGGACCTCGGCGCGTGACCCAGAGCGGGCTACTCACTTACCAGGCGGTCTGGTGGGGTGGGATCGCGAGCTTCGGGATCGCGACGCTGCTCTCGATCCCTTTGATCCTGGCAGCGGGCAAGGTGATCGTCGTGATCGGCGCGTTTTCACTCATCGCGGGTTATCTTTACACCGGTGGACCTTATCCGCTTGCCTACGTCGGTCTCGGTGAAGTTTTCGTGATGCTGTTCTTCGGCTGGGTCGCGACGCTCGGGATGATGTTGGTTCATGGGGCTGAAACCAGCCTCCATGCCTGGATCGCGGGCACGCAAGTGGGTTCACTCGCGGTCGCCTTGATCGCTATCAATAATTACCGGGATATCAAAGGGGACTTGAGTGCCGGAAAACTCACGCTTGCGGCGCGCCTGGGGCCTCGTTTCGCGCGCGCAGAGATCGTGACGGCGCTAATTCTGCCTTTCGCGCTCGGGGCCTTCTGGTGGCAGGCGAGTTATCGGGCCGCAGCGCTCGTACCCCTCGTCGTACTACCTCTCGCTTACAGTCTGAGCCTGCGCGTTCGTAAGTCTGAGCCAGGACCCGAGTTGAACGTGTTTCTTGGGCGCGCGGCAATGATTCAGCTAGTCTTCGGAATCTTGCTCTCGGCGGGACTGCTGCTCGGGCGATGATCATCTCCCGGCATCCTTATCTACTGATGCCCCTGGCAGTCGGCGCGAAGCCTCGAGCGGGCACACTGCTTCGGATCAAGTTCGAGGAGCACGCGCAGCCGGGCTTCGCGGACTGCCATCCCTGGCCCGAGCTCGGGGACCGCCCGCTCTCGGATCAGCTGCGCCTTCTCGAGCAGGGAATCCTCACGCCGCTGACGGAACGCTCGCTTGGGTTCGCCCGCAGCGATGCAGAGGCTCGAAGCGCGGGACGCTGGCTTTTGCAGGGATTGCAGATTCCCCGAAGTCATTATTCCTATTCTGGCATGATTTCGGCGCGTGACCTGGGCTCTAGCTGCGAGCAGGCGCGCGCGAGCGGGTTTCGAGAGATCAAGCTGAAGGTGGGTCGTGAGCCAGGCGCGGAAATCGGAGCCCTTCGCGGCGCGCGCGCGGAGCTTACGCGTCTCGGCCTGAGATTGCGGCTGGATTTCAACGAACGACTTCCAGCGGACGAGGCTACGGAGTTTTTGGCTCGGATCGATGCCTCACCGGAATGGATCGATTGGCTCGAGGATCCGGTGCCCTATAACCCGGGGAGCTGGGCCGCACTTCGCAAACGCTTCGGGATCCGGCTGGCAATCGACCGCCCTCTGACTCGGGCTGCAGGCAGAGCTGGCCATGAGGTCGATTCCTTTGATATCCTGGTCGCGAAACCCGCCGTCGAGGATCCCGCGCCGATTGCGCGGCTCGCAGGCGAACTTGGCAAGGAGCTTGTGGTCACCTCATACCTCGATCATCCGCTGGGAACAGCTGCCGCAGCCTGGACTGCCTCCCTTCTCGGCGCCGCGTCGGCTGGGCTGATCACGCACACGGCGTACGAACCGAATGCCTTCTCTTCGCGCCTTGCGGTAAGTGACGAAGGCAGGCTCGTGACTCCGGCAGGTACGGGCTTCGGCTGGGATGTCGAGCTTGCGGCCTTGAGCTGGGAGTGCGCTTGATGACAATCAATTGGGAGACCAACGAGTCGGAGTTCGTGATTAATCCCGCGACGCCGCTTTCCCAGCGAACCGCGCTTGAGAGCGTGAGCGCGTCGCTTGCGCTCCGGGAGGGTTACGCGCTCTTTCTCACTTCGGGTACGACGGCAGTCCAACGTGGGCTGCCCAAGTGGGTGGCGATCCGGAAGCAAGCGTTTCTCGCAGGCGCCCAGGTTTCGAACAGCCACCTAGAGAGCAACCATTCGGATATCTGGCTACATGTGCTGCCCGAGTTCCATGTGGGCGGTGCCGCGATCCGCGCGCGCGCGTACATGAGTGGCGCAAGGGTCGAACGCCCGGCGTTCGCTCGCAAATGGGATCCGGCGCGCTTTAGGCTTTCTGTGCTTGAGCTCGAGGCGACTCTGACCTCGCTTGTACCTGCGCAGGTCCATGATCTGGTTCGCCTAGGGCTGAGATCGCCGCCATCCCTCCGCGCGATCCTGGTCGGTGGCGGCGCGCTTGCGCTCACGCTCTACCAGCAGGCGCGCGAGCTGGGCTGGAAGCTGCTACCCACTTATGGAATGACCGAGGCGTCGTCCCAGGTCGCCACTGCGACGATGGCGTCACTGCTCGTGAATCCTAGCGAATATCCCGCTCTCCAAGTGCTCTCTCATCTCGAGGCGCGCTCGAACGCCCAGGGCCAGCTTGAGATCCGTGGATCCTCGCTCCTCGAGGCGTATGTGATCCTGAAAGCCGGGCAGTGGGTGTGGACGGATCCGAAGCAGGGTGGCTGGTTCACGACCGAGGATCTGGGCTCGATCGAGACGGGCTGTATTCGACTGGGTGGCAGGCTCGCCGATCGGATCAAAATCGGCGGAGAGAGCGTCGATCTCTACCGACTGAGGAAGGTACTTGAGGAGGAGATGATCCAGCTCCGGATCTCCCAGGATCTAGCGCTCGTTCCAATAGCTGATCCGAGACTCGAGAACGTGATCGAGCTGCTTCGAACTGAGTCGGGTGAGTCGGACGCGGTCATCCAGCTGATCGAGCGCTTTAACGAACGGGTCTTTCCGTTTGAGAAGATTCGCTCCGTCCGTCAGATCAAGAAGATCCCGCGGACCGAGCTCGGAAAACTCAAACCTTCGGCCGCTGGATATAAACTGTAAGGCGGCAAAGCGAAACGAGATCGCCTGACTCGTCGGTCAGCTTGATCTCCCAGCGGTGGATCCGCGCTCCGAGATGGATGGCGCGCGCGGTGCCGGTGACAATTCCTGTTTTCACGGCTTTGATGTGGCTCGCGTTCACTTCGATGCCGAAGCCCTGACTGGCTTCCCCGCCAGCGACCATCATGGAGGCGATGCTGCCGAGCGATTCGGCAAGAACGACGGAAGCCCCGCCGTGGAGAAACCCCGCGGGCTGATGCGTGCGTCCGTCCACGGGCATCGTGGCCTGGAGAAAGTCGTCGCCCAGCCGCGTGAAGCGAATTCCGAGCGCCTCGTGAATCGTGTTGGCGCAAACCGCATTCATCTCTTTCACCGTGGGCGTGTTCTTCCAGAGTATCATTCGCGCATGCTCGCCCCAGAGGCAATAGTTTTCAAGAGATTTCACGGCATTTCAGGGCTATCTCAAGCGCCATGAAATCCGTTCGCAAGATCGGCCATTCTTGACGTCGGCGGCCGATGCTCGCTTCAACACTTTAAGAAGCCACTTCGCGGATGTCGCAGCTCTCCGTCTCGGGGTCGAAGACGATTCTGGCTTTTCCGTCAGCCAAAAGCCTGCGGACCTGCGCGATCTTGGTTTCCTGAGTCGCTTCGCGCAGGCCATAGTCGGTGCCGTCGCGCGTGACGTATTCGTCGATCAGCGCATTGAGAGTTTCGGGCTTGAGCTCTTGCCAGGGGATATTCATAGAGAGGAGAGAACCC
>JAYVOO010000467.1:0-4184 GCA_043757905.1 Oligoflexia bacterium | reverse complement strand
GGATCAGGTGATAGGTTTTCCCATTGCGCGTAACCGGAAGATACACGCATTCGCCCGCCTTGCCTAAGGCTGAGCCTTGCTCGAGTTGCTGCGAGATGAATCCGTGGAAGCGCCAGTCGAGAAGTCCGGCCAAGCCGCCGAGCGGGCGCTCGTTCTCGTGGAAAGTTGCGATTACGCCTTCGACTTCGCCGTTGAAAAGCGCGAGATCCACGGGCGACTCGGATACTGTAGGTTTCTTCGGGCGATCTGCCATGCCCCTTCATTCTAACGTTCCGATGCGGGCCAAAGCAAGTGCGGCAAGGGGAGGCAGTAATTGCCGGTTCAGACGCGGGACTTCTTGATCGCGTCGAGAATGCCGTTCACGAAACCAGGCGACTCGGCGTTCCCGTACTGCTTGGCAAGCTCCACGGCTTCGTCGATTACGACCGTGTCGGGAGTTTCCGGCAGGTGCAGCATCTCGTAAAGCGACATGCGCAGCAGGCTGCGGTCGACGAGCGCCATGCGGCTGACTTTCCAGTTGGAAGCCTGGCGCTCCAGCAGCTCGTCCAGGGCCGCTAGCTCGCGCAACGTGCCGCTCACCAGCAGAGCCGCGAACTCGCGGACTTCAGCCGGCACCTGGAAATGCTCGAAATGCGACGCGAGATCGACCACGCGCTCGCGGTCGGCGGGCGAAAGCCGGTTGTCCGGCACGTTCAGCCGGAGCTTGTTTTCGCCGATCGTAACGGGATTGGAGTTCTTTCCCTGCAGGGCGACGTCGTAGCGGTAGAGGATCTGGAGCGCGACTTCGCGTGCGCGGTGACGGATGCTCATGGCGAGGGGGCTTCCTGGTTTTGGCCTTCGTCGATGAAGGGAAAGGTCATGACCTGCGGATCTTCGGAGGGAACCGGCGGCTCCTGAAGTTCGGCGAGAAAATCCTCGACGTCTTTGAACTCTCGGTAAACCGAGGCGAATCTGACATAGGCGACCTTGTCGAGCTTGTGCAGCTCCACCATCACCATATGGCCGAGATTTTTCGAGGGGATTTCTTTTAGCCCGTAGCTCTGGACGCGCTTCTCGATCTTGTTCACGAGCTCGTCCACTTTGTGAACCGGTACGGAGCGCTTCTGGCAGGACTTCTGGACGCCGCCCCAGATCTTCTCGCGGTTGTAGGGCTCGCGCCTCCCATCCTTCTTGATCACGACGGGCATGACTTCCTCGACCCGCTCATAGGTCGTGAAGCGGCCCTCGCAGCGTGGGCAATGGCGCCGGCGCCGAGTGATGTCGCCCAGCTGGTTCAGGCGTGAGTCGATCACCTTGGTGTCGACAGTTGAGCAGAACGGACATTTCACTCGGGAATCTCTCCTGCGGTTAGTCAAAGCCTTCTACCTGATTTACCAGTCTTCTTCAAGATGGCGTTTTCCTTGAGATCCCAGCGAGTTGACTAGGGTGCTTTGACAACAGGCCGTAACGCAGTGTATTAAGCATTTTATGAAAACTGGGGTATTTCTGAAGTTGGGTTCTAAAAAAGTTCAACAGAGCATTCAGCTCGCCATGCTGGCAGTCGTCATGGGCACGGGTTCGGCCTGTGACTCGGGACCGAGTGCGGCAGCAGCCCCGGGGGCCAAGACTGGCGGCGAGCAGGGGGACCAAGCCGCAACCTGTTTTAGCGCGAGCCTGCCGGATTGGCTTCAGGCAGAGGGCGTCGAAAGCTTCGTCGATGGGCAGCCAGGAACCTGGGAGTTCGTCGGGAGCGACGCCTACACCGAAATTTCCGAGAAGGCGCCGGGGACCGGCTCCAAATCCTTCCATACGTCGGTACTGGCTGACGGCACCGTGAAGATCAATTGCGAGAACATGAGCGCGACTCCGCAGGAGGAGTACACGACTGGATTCTCCTTCGCGAAGACGGTGAGCCGGACCGACGGCAAGCGGGGCGAGCTTCTCAGCGTCGACTTCTCCTTTCAAGGCCCGGGCACGGGCAAGACCTCGAGTTTCACCGTAAAGAGCGAGGCTTCCCCAGCCGGATCGAAGGACATGGTGGTCGAGGCGCATGAGGCCGAAGCTCAGGGCGCGAAGGTCGGGGTTTTCCGAGCGAACGCGGGCCAGGCCATGCTTCGGCTTGCCCAATCCTTGACCTTGGACGGGCGCACTTACAAAATCGACTACCTCGCTACTTACCGCCTTAAATAGACTGAGTGTAAAGTCTCAGGACGCCATCAGTATCGAAAATGCTCCGCTTTGGGCGAGAAAGCCGTTCCATTCATCCAGAACCCGTTCCGAGTCGCGGAAGCCCAGGAAGTAGGCGCGGCCGTCATGAAGTTCGGCGCGCAGCCCCTTCCGCCAGAAGCAGTAATCGTAGTCGTAGAAACGGTGCTTGATCCTGAGCCGCTCGCGCGGCGAGAGGCGGATGGCGATCCGCGAGCGGAGCTCTAGGCTCTTCACTTCCGAGAGAAGGAACGTCTCGCTGCGGTAGCCCAGCGACTTGATGTAAACACGGTCGCCGACCAGGAGGATTTTCCGGGCGAAAAGGGCAAGTACCCCTTGGGCGATGATGAGCGGGGGTCCCACGAGCAGCAACGAGGCCAGATACTCGCCCATCAGGATAGACGAGCGAAAGAGCGGACTCTGCGCCCAGAGTCCCTGAAGCAGGACCAGCGGGATCGCGCTCAGGAGCACGATCACGGCAAAGGCGCTAAATTGGATGAGGTATGCGGGTGGATGACTCAGCTTCCGGACCCAGCGGACCTGGTCATGGCGGAAAGGTCGGGCCAGCAGCTTTCGAAGCCACCCCATCCAAGCGGCGAAGCCCGCGACCAGGAAAATCACCGTGTCGTAACGAAAGAAGATCGGCGGCTCCTCAAGTTCCTGAAGCCGCATGTCGGGCGCAAACAAGCGCTGCAGCCTCCGGACGAAGTCGTCGCGCGTGAGTTTCGAGATCGCGCCGAAATCGGAGATCCGCTCCTTGGCTTCAAGCGGGTAGTTGATTTCCTTCCAATCCCAGCGCTCGGCGAGCTTCATCATCGTGCCGCTGTCCGAGTCCATGCGCTCAAACCCTTGGCGGTAGAGCTTCACGGCCTCGGCGAACATCTCGTCCGTAATCTCGCCGCGGCGGGCCTCGCGCTCGATTAGGTCTCGAACAAGCTTCAGGTTCTCCATGTAGCGTTCGCCTGGGGCTTGGAACCCGAGCGTCAGCGTACCCGAGCCTTTGCGGATCACGGCGTCTGAATGCACCGTATAGGTCTCGCCTCGTTGGTTCCGCAACACCTTCATCAATCGGTGCCGAAGGAAGTCGATGTAGATCCGACCCGCCGTCTCGTCGACGAGATCTACACCGGAGGCTTTGGTTCCGATGCTGATATAAGGAACTTTGGAAGTGACCTCAGTCTGGAGGTATTCGCCGCGCCGGGCCTTGGGCACGGGGTCCACCCAGCCGGAGCCAGAGTGTCGGGGAACGGAACCCATCCTCGCCTCGATGAGACGAAGCATCGCTGGCTCATCGAAGTTTCCCGCGACGAAGACCGTGAGGTTGTCGGGGTGGTAGAAGCGGTCGTAGAACTCAGTGAGATCGGCGGCCGAGAGGCTCTCCGTGTCGAGGCGGTGCGCGACAACTTTGTATTCCGGTTCGCGGACCCCGAACTCGAGTTCCCAGAGATCGGGAGCGTGGATGAAGTCGGGCTTCAGGCGCTGGATCAGGTTGGTCACGTGGTCGAAGACGGTCGGGCGCCCGATCTCGAGGAAGACGGGGCCTTTGGCGTGCTTCACCTGAGTTTCGTCGAAAGTTTTCTTGAATAGGATCTTCGCGATGACGTCGACGAGCCACGGGCCCTCATGGGTCGGAACGGTCGCGTAGTAGACGGTCTTTTTGGTTGAGGTCATGGCGTTGCCCGAGCCGCCCTTTTCCTTGATCACCTCGAGATAGGTCATACTGCGTTCGAGGTTCGCGTCGGTGAAAAGGTAATGCTCGAGGAGATGCGCGACACCCGCTTTGCCGGGAGCTTCGTTGAAGTGGCCGGCCCGAACCTCCACCTTGACCTGTACGGTCTTGGCGGACTGGCTTGGCGAAAAAACGACTTTCATCCCATTGTTTAAATAGAGGCTATGTATTTTTGCGTACGGATCCTTGCCAGTTTCCTTCCCTGCGGGCGCCGCGTTGGAAGGTAGGCTAAAGACCATCGCGAGGCAGCTCAGGAAGAGGGTTTGTTTCA
>JAYVOO010000466.1:0-4187 GCA_043757905.1 Oligoflexia bacterium | reverse complement strand
CTCCATAGCTGGGATTGCCGCAGCGGCGAGCCACCGCTGAAGCAGGACCCAGCCCCCGCCAAGCTTCACGTGAGCGACTTTCAGTGGAACTACTCGGGCCGCGATTTCGAGCTCGATTCGAGCCTTCGCCTGAAGCTCACGCGCAAGTACCGTTTTCAGTTTCGGCCACTGCTCGTCAGGAAAGACAGTTCCCTGCCTACGACAACCCTCGAAGGCTCGCGCGACGGTAAGTTCCGCTTGAAGATGGCAATCCTCTCGGGCGACGAGCCCGCGAAGGATGTGAACGAGATGGCTTCGCGCTTCATTACTTCGTATGAAACCGTGCTGACCACCAACAATGGCCTGGGCGTCGACGACGTGAAGCTCAGCTTCATGTTTCGCGAGCTGCCACTTCTTGCTCAACGCAACACCATGATCATCGAAGTCGCGCCGGTAGAGCAGGGAAGCAGCCTGCAAGCCATCACGCTCTCGACTCCGGTGCAGACGCTCGATGACACTTCCTACATCAGCTACACTCCGATCGAAGTGAACGTGACGGACCTGATCGCCCGCGGCACCAAAATGCGCGCCGAGCGCGATCACGAGTGGCTCATGGGCCAGTCGCTGCTCAAAAGCTCACAGAATCTCCAGAAGCTCGTTGGAATTGTCCGTCTGACGACGGACGAGGCCAAGTTAGCGAAAATTTCCCGCGAGGAGATCCAAGCGCTTTCTAAGGAGCCCTTGAAGCATCCTGAGATTCTGAAGAAGTTCTGCATCCTTTATTACGCCAATCAGAATCCCGAAAAATTGAAGGACAAGTTCTGGAAGTCGATCGGCGACAAGGTCTGGGGCATGATCGGTAAGGGCGACCTCTCCAATTTCAACGACCTTTCGAATTGCGAGGCCAATCCAGCTGACTTCCTGATCGCTGGTACCGCTCGCCACGTCGAGAAGTTGCTCACTCAGCCCACCGAGACCCGGGGCGACACGTTCAGTATGACGCTCTCAGCGATGTTCACGAAGTCTGGTTCCTATTCTACCTATCAGGGTAAATCGATGGGCTTTGATCTCTCGGGCGGCGTGAAGTCCGGTCTCGGGAAGTTGAGCGCCGGACCCGGCATCGAGATCGAGTCCTATATGGGTATCCGCGTGGATCAGGGCCAAACGTTCTCGCAAAACGCCGTGACCTGGAGGATGCTGACGGGTGAGCAGATGGATCTTCAGTTTGATGCCGAAGTCCGAGACTGCCTGCACGTGGCAGGCAAATCCCGGTCACTTGCGCCGCTCCGTTTTACTTGCGTCGACAATGGCGCTCACAAAGAGACGATCCGCGAGTCCTGGTACTACCTTTCTCAGGTCTCCGATTTCCATTCCACACCGCTTCGGGACCCTCATCGCTTGGACGAGCGCTCTTGGATCAAAATGGTGCGCGGCACTGCTCAGTTCAACGCCTTCAAGAGCATGGTTGAGGATAAGGACAATCTATTCGTGCTCCTGCCCTGGAACGTGGTCAATGACATCAAGAAAGCTGGCTCCAGCATCACTACTCAAGCTGGAGAAGTCTTCAACCGCAACTACATGGTTGAGGACGGCAGTTTCCCCGGTTTGATCATCGAGTAAGAATGATCTTGCGCGCGAGCGGTCGGCGTCTGCGCCGTCAGTTCAATCGCCCCCTGGTCGACTAGGTGGAGAATTAGCACTACAGTCAGCGTCTAAATTGTCGACGCCGGATCGATGCTGCGGGGGCGCGCCACTGCGTCCACGCAAAGTACTGCATCAGGCTTTCTGGAAACGACGGAGACCTTGAAACTAGATTGAGTCGTCGCGCTCTCTCTCTCTTCGCCGAGCACGTTCGAGACTACTTTTGAAATCCGATCTTCCCTATTGCACGAAGTGAGAAGTTTCGTTTTCAGAAATTCGATCCACGGGGCGAAATCATGACGGGCACAGCCAAAGAGCTAGAAAATTACGTAAAAGGAGTGAATGAAGACGCGCGAAGTTTTGAGTTTGTGGGATGTGGAGCAGTTTTTCAGCGTTTTTGGCGGCATTTATCGAAACTATTCCATGTGGATTCATAGGACAATGACGCCGATGCTAGGTAGAAATACCGGACGAAAGTTTGACAGCTGTAGGCAGCGTGCATTAAAACGGACTAGCTTTGGGGGGGATTCGAGTGGGCACGGAAGAGACAGGGATTTCCCCGTTTGTTTGCGTACTTTAACGTCTGGCTTTCAAGAGAGTGATTAACCTTTGAGAGCGCATCCATAGAGGAGTGGTTCAAATGAATGTTTTGCAAGCCTTTCACGAAGGTGGGGTTTTTATGTACTTCATCCTTCTCTTCGGTGTTCTTTCCTTCAGTCTGATCATTGAACGCACGGTCACCCTTTATTTTAAGATCAAGGAACCGTCGTCTGCTTTCCGGCAGCAAATCCTGGACTCTGTTTCGCGCGGCGATCTTCGCGGAGCTGAAAACATGGCCAAGACGGTCGGGGCCAACACGAGCCTCGGGCGTGTTGTCGCTGTGGGTTGCCATCTCCGTGCCAACGCGGGCGCGGATGAAGAGCTGCAGGCCCGCATGGACGAAAAGCTGAGCGAAGAGATCTCTTCAATCGATCAGCGCACGGGTTTTCTAGCGATGTTCGGAAACGTCGCGACGCTTCTCGGCCTTCTGGGAACGATCGTCGGCATGATTCACTCCTTTGCCGCTGTTGCGAGCGCTAGCCCCGCCGACCGCGCGACAATGTTGTCGAAGGGCATCTCCGAAGCCATGAATTGCACGGCCTTCGGTCTGGTCGTCGCGATTCCCGCGTTGATCGCTTTCGCTATCTTTCAGAATCGCACGGACCGCATCGTGTCGACACTGACCGAAACCGCGACCCAGATCTACCATGACCTGCTCTTCTTCACCGAAGCGCTTCGCCCGGGACTCAGCACGAGCAAGCCCGCTGTGGAATCCAATGGCGCGTTCCGGGCTCCTCTGCCGAACGCTGCCAGCCGCCAGCCGACCGTCAATGCCTGATTGTTCCGGAATCTTCTAAGGAGACTCGAGTATGATTTCAGGTGGACATGCCGGGGGTCGGCGCAAGAACTTAGATGCCGAGGTTAATCTCGTCCCATTCATCGATCTTCTTTCGATGTGCATCTGTTTCCTTTTGATGACGGCGGTCTGGGTGCAGATCGGGACATTACAAGTGAAACAAAGTCACGGGACGGAGGCGGCCGCGACCGACTCCAAGAGCTATGAGCTCGAAGTGAAGTTCAAGACCGCGACTGAGCTGACTGTACAGCTGAAGCGTTCTGGGAAAATCACAAACGAGATCAAGGCCTCCGGAGCAACCCCTGAAGCGACACTTGAGGCTCTTCGGCCTCAACTCGCTGCACTGGTTGCTGGAGTGGGGCATGGACAACCGGTTTCAGGCGCTGCGGCGCCGCTTCCCGGCAAGCCTGTCGTTCTCCGGCAGACCATCACTTCCGGCATGGTGGTGCCCGCCAGCGGCGTCGCCTATGGCGAGCTCGTCGGCGTGATGGATCTACTCCGGAAGAACTCGATCTCCAATCTGGGCGTGACGCCCGTGAAGGGGAAGTAAGCCATGCATCTCGCCACAACGCATCTTCAGAACCGGCCTTTCGAACGGCATCTGATCGCGCGCCAGCACAAGAAGTCGCATCGCAAGAAGAACATGATCGTCGGCCTGACTTTGACCTCGATGGTCGACATGTTTAGCCTTCTAGTCATCTTCCTTCTGCAGACTTTCTCGGCATCTCCTGAGCTGCTCGTCATGAGCAAGGGCGTGGTCTTGCCCACTTCGATCACTGCGACCGAGGTCAAGGACTCTCCGGTTCTGTCGCTTGCGCTGGACGGGGTATACCTCGACCAAAAACTCGTCGCACCGGTCGACGAAATTCTCCGGAATCCGACGCCTCTCATGCTGAAGCTCGAAGAGATCCGCGAAAAATGGATGAAGGCTCATCCCACCGAAACGTTCAAAGGTGAAATCACGCTGCAGGCCCATAAGGATATTCCGAGCACGACAGTTTCGCAGATCATGGCGATGCTGCCGGGACAGAGCTTCGGGTCAATTCTTCTGGCTGTGATCACAGGGGGCTAGTTGGATGCTTAAGTTTCTCCTTCTGTTGGGTTGCATGAGCACTGCTTACGCCGATCCAGCCCTGCGCAGGGTGATCACGGAAGTCGAGCGGATTCATAG
>JAYVOO010000465.1:0-4189 GCA_043757905.1 Oligoflexia bacterium | reverse complement strand
CTGATCAGATCAAGCAGGCCGTTCCTTTCTTCGGCGCGATGTACAAGGCGTTCATGGAGCTCGACTGCTCTCAGGTCGAGATCAACCCTTTGATTCTGACGAAGGCCGGCGAGCTGGCTGCGCTCGACGCCAAGATCAACTTTGATGACAATGCGCTTTACCGCCATCCGGAAGTGGTCGCTCTCCGCGACACGCTGGAAGAGAACGCCCAGGACCTTGAAGCTTCGAAGTACGACCTAGCTTACATTGCGCTCGAAGGCACCATCGGCTGCCTCGTCAACGGTGCGGGCCTCGCGATGGCGACGATGGACATCATCAAGCTTCACGGCGGCGAGCCAGCGAACTTCCTGGACGTCGGTGGCGGCGCCACCAAGGAGAAGGTCACGCACGCGTTCAAGATCATCCTGAAGGATCCGACCGTGAAGGGGATTCTCGTCAACATCTTCGGCGGAATCATGAAGTGCGACGTCATCGCGGAAGGCATCATCGCCGCCGCAAAAGAGCTCGCACTGCAGGTCCCGCTCGTTGTTCGCCTCGAAGGCACGAACGTCGAAAAGGGCAAAGAGATCCTCGCGAAGAGCGGACTCAAGGTCATTCCGGCCAACGATCTCGCGGACGCCGCGAAGAAGATCGTTGCCGCCACCCGCTAATCCAAGCTCAAGAGACATTCAAAGGAACTTTCACCATGGCAATTTGGGTAGATCAGAACACGAAGCTCCTGGTTCAAGGCATCACCGGCTCGCAGGGCTCTTTCCATGCGCTGGGTTGCAAGGCTTATGGAACGAACGTCGTCGGCGGCGTCACGCCAGGGCGCGGCGGCCAGGTTCACGAAGGCTTCCCGGTTTTCGATACGGTCGACGAGGCCGTGCACAAGACCGGCGCCAACGTCACGATGATCTTCGTCCCGCCGCCGGGCGCGGCCGACGCGATCTGCGAAGCGGCGGACGCAGGCATCCCCCTCATCGTCTGCATCACCGAAGGCATCCCGGTCCGCGACATGCTCGCGACGAAGCGCTACCTAGCATCGACGAAGTCCCGACTCATCGGGCCGAACTGCCCGGGCATCATCACGCCCGGCCAATGCAAGATCGGCATCATGCCTGGCGCGATCCATAAAGCCGGCAACATCGGCGTCGTCTCGCGCTCCGGCACGCTCACCTATGAAGCCGTCTTTCAGCTCACCAGCCTCGGCATCGGGCAGAGCACCTGCGTGGGTATCGGCGGCGATCCGATCAACGGCACGAACTTCATTGACGTACTTGAGGCCTATAACAAAGATCCGGATACCCACGGTGTGATCATGATCGGGGAGATCGGCGGCACGGCCGAGGAAGAAGCGGCTGACTACATCAAGCGCGAGTTCAAGAAGCCCGTGGCAGGCTTTATCGGCGGCGCAACTGCTCCTCCGGGAAAACGTATGGGCCACGCCGGCGCGATCATCTCGGGCGGCAAGGGAACCGCTGAAGAAAAGTTCCAGGCTCTCCAGGCGGCTGGCGTTAAGATCGCGCGATCGCCCGCGGATCTTGGTTCAACGCTAGTTACCGCAATGAAGCGCTAAGGCTGATCTCGGCAAACCGCTATTCGACGGGGCCAAACGTCGGCGGGATGATGACCCTCTCACCCAACCCGGGTACCGTGATGCGGAAGATAGGTCGGACTGCCTGGATCTGGGAAGGATCGATAAAGTTCGTGGTGAACTCCGTCTCTCGGTACCAATGCTCGTTGATCGACCGCGTGTCGACCCCCCAAGCGTCCTTAATCATATAGTCATAAGTTTTCTCGAATGCGGACGCCGGCAGGAGAGCACGAAATGGAGCGATTTCCGGTCGGGCAAAGTCGGCGGCGTCGAGTGGTATCCCTCTCTCAGTGAGGAACTCCCCATGCATTGGAATGCGGTTCTCTGCAGGCAGAAGCGAGGTCGAGACCAAGTTCGACCCCCCCGTGCTGCCGTATCGAACATGCTCACCCAGCATCATCTGAGGCTTGGCCGTGTTTGGAAACATGCCCGCACTTTTGGCGTTGGACGGCGCCTGATTACTTTGACGGTAGACAGTGTCGACTTTTTTCACTTTGAGCCCCAGAAGCTCCGCTTCCCATGCCAGGCTCTCTAGCGCGAGGGGTTGGCCGGGACGAAGATTGCCTGCAGCACGGATGCTCAGGATGGTAGCGGCATCTCGCCTGAGCTGCATCAGGGTCATGAAAGTGCCATGGGTGTCGATGAAGTCTTGAGCGGTCTCGTTGTTAAATAGCAGTTGCATCAGATCCAGGTTAGTTTTTCCGACCAACCCCTCATAGAGGAGAGCGTTTGGAGCCCGGCAGCTTCCTCCGTAACAGGCCATCGAGGGCAGCTTGGGCGGGGTGATCTCGGCCGTGCCTAGGAGCGGGTTCTTGGCTGACTTCACTGTCGCGAATGCCCCGAGCGCCGTGTTGAAAATATCCCCGCCGCAATCAATATAGCTCCCTCGGAGCTGCTTCTGGATTTCGAATCTTGCGTCCATGTCTTGAGTGGCGTCAAAGTCGCGATTGAGATTCACGATATGCGCACAGGATCCGACCGCCTGGAGGCCGCCCAAGGCAGTCAGCATGGCCGGCACGCCGACTCGCCCACTGAACTGGAGTATCTGGGCCATGACATTCGATCCTGCGCAGAGCGGGGCAAGGAAGCCTCCTCCTGCCGAAATTCCGGCTGCCATCGCAGCGCCGATTGCGACGTTGGTGTAGCGTGCATCGGTAGTCTCATTGAACTGCGTTTTCAGGTTCTCGTAGAAAGACTTGTCGACGTCGCCCGCGAATTCAGCTTTCAGGGCGAGCTTCGTTGTATCGACCGCGTTAATAACAGTAGCCGATGCGAGCGTGGCGAAGCCCACCTTTCCAGCAAAAACAACCGCGCCCGTGCCTTTGAGCGCGATCACGATCTCGGGGGCAGCAACCGGTATCACGATAGCGGCTACGATGAGATCCACAGTCAAGACAACCGAGGCGGTGGTTTTCGCTTCTTTCGCGGCCTTAGCGACCCAATCGGCCTCTTTGGCTTCGGCGCTTGCCATCTTCATATTCAAGCGTAGCAGGTTCTTCTTGATGTCTTTCTTCATGCTCGCCGGCAAGGTTGAGGCGGTGAGTGCGCCGAAGACTTCTTTCTCGAGGTCTTCCATTTCTTTGTCTTCCCCCGCATTCAGGTTGGATTGCTGGGCAAGGTATCCCATGGAAACCAGGTGCAGGAGCGACTCAGAGCTCGAACGGAGCGCCCCAAACCAGCGATGATTCCATTTCTCTCTCCGTTTGATGTAAATATTCGCCGCGTCGGAGTAGACTCCGACGTATTGCGGACCGATATTGGTCGGAGTGAATCTGTCGAGTTTGGCCTGCGAGATCAAATCGGTTGGAACCGGAAACCCCAGAATCCAGGCTCGGAATGCGAGGCAATTGGTGGAATAACTGGGCTTCGCTGCGCCTTCTTCGGGGATGCAAGGCTCATCCGTGGGGAGGGTTGGACTCGGTGAGGGAGTCGGAGAGGGTCCGGGAGTGCAGGTTTGGTTGCCGGTGGGATGAGTCCACTCGATCTTCAGGACGGGCGGCGCGTCGATGAAGCCGGTCTGCATCGTGACGGTCTGTTCGTTGTAAAAAACTCTTCCGCAGTCATAGTAGATCGGAAATTCCACGTCCACGTGAGTCGTGCCCGCAGGAATCGTGACCTTGGGAAGGACTTCATCGTCTCGATTGCTCGCCTTCACATGCAGGAATAAGGTGACGGGGAAGTCCAACGCGCGCGTCAGGGTAACGCCCACCGTGCCTTTGTGCTGGGTGTAGGGAACGGTCAAATTCATCTGGTCAAATTTCGCCCGAATGACGGCGGGGACATGGCCGCTCAAGCTGAGCGAATAATCTTTAGTCCAGGGATTTCCCTGGCCGGTATCTTCGATAGTGGCTGTGAAAGTGAGGGCGCCCGACTTGTTTCCTTCGGAGTCGATCTTCATCAGGACTTCGAGGTCCAGTGCCTGGCCTTGATTCAGAATCGCCGTATCGTTCTTGGCATGAGTCACTAGGTCGTTCTTAACGACGTCGAAGCCATCGGGAATGACGAGGTTCGTGATCTTGACCGGAAGAAAACCCCCGTGAAACGAAATGAACTTGCGGGGAGCCAGATCGTCGGCTCCGTATTTGGGTTCATCGAAAACAACCGACCCGCCGC
>JAYVOO010000464.1:0-15868 GCA_043757905.1 Oligoflexia bacterium | reverse complement strand
GCGCGGTCGCATCGGTGTTCTCCTCGCGGCGATCCCGGCGGATCAGGTAAAAGCTGAGCGCGGACTTCAGGCTGTCGGGTGTGAAGCCGTTCTGGGCGATCATGCCGCTATCGAGCCGGAGCACGGACATCAAGCGCTTGTCGGAGCCGCTCTTTGTGTACAGAAAAGGATTTCCGATCGTGGGATAAACCAACTGATCGATCTGCGCGAGATTGTGTCCGGCGACTCGCTTCGTGTAGTAAGGCATGATCTGTTCGTTTTGCACGGGGTCCGCGTAGAAAAGATCGGGAAGCACGATCGTGCCTTCGTCGTCGGCGATTTCCCAAGGGCGTATCCCGTTACGGTGGAGGTCGGCAGCAGGAGTTCGGTCCTCGGCTACGCCATTGCGCGAAGTACTGCAGCCTCCGCTTCCGCCGGCGATCGCAAGAGCAAGGGCCGTCGCATATGAAAACCGAAGTACTGACTTCCGTGTCGCGCGCATGCAGGGAATCCTCATGATTCTTTGTTTGAACTTAACCGCTCTCCTGATTCTAGAGGCAGGACCGCGAGTTGTGGAGTCGCTTTTTTAAGAGGGAGCCGCGCCAGTTTTCTGGCGCCTCGCGGGGTGGCTTAGAAAGCGTGGGCGGCCCCTGGGACCAGCACGCGCGGCTCGAGCCGCTTGGCACGCTGGCGACGGGCCTCGAGACGGTCCGACCACGCCGCCAAGCTCGACTTCATGCGCTCGGGAAACTCCAGGAATGCCTTGAGCTTGTCGGGCGCATATTTGAGCGCGGCCCAGACGCTCAAGTAGGAAACGAGCGTGGCAACCGTATAGGAGCGGATCGTCGCGAAGCCTAGGTCGAGGATCACTTTGCCCGCGCCCGTGACATCCATGAGAGCCAAAGGCACAACGCAGAAGAGTAGCAGGCTGGAAAGCCGGATATCGAGGCTACGGTTGCGCTGGGAGACGCCAAACTTTCCATTGCCCAGAACTTCTTCCTTGCCGAGCACGGCGGTCTGGAGCGGCGAAACGAGCGCGCGGCCCTCAATCATGATGAGGAGAGCGGGCAGGCTTTTGAGTAGTGCGGCCAGACCCAGATGGGCCGTTCCACCCCCCGTAACAAACGCCATTGTGCCGTAGATGAGGTAATTGAAAACACGGCGGCGCATCGCGTGCGCGGGATCCTTGGCGACGATCTCCTCGTCGGGTTTGGAAAGAACCTGGGGAACGGAGTCGAGCTTGGCATCGAGAGTGCGGCCAAAAGTGCGGCCGTACGCCGTGCCGGTCATCGTGGCGAGCGCGACCAATGTGCCGTGAGCCGCAGCGAGCGATAGCGCGAGCGTCGGGCTCACGCCCGGAGCGGCCAGCCAAGCATAGGCTTTTACGCTGGTCTGGAAGACTGTATGCACGAGCCCGAACGCGACCGTCTCTTTCGTCGCCCCGCTTCGTTTCACTTCCTGCACGTACATTCTAGGGGCGGCCGCGAAGAAGCGCGCAAGATCGACTGTCGAGCGCCCCACCTGTTTCAGCTTGTCTCGGGAGATGCGGATGATGTCGACGGGGTTTCCGCGGGCGCGTAGCCTAGCGATCAGTGACTTGAAGTTTGGCCCCGCGGTGACCGGCGCGCCCACATCGGCAGGGTCGGCTTCAGCCGGCTTGCGCGCCTTCGCGGTGCCGCTCTCGCGACTTGCCTCAGCCCCGGGCACGGGTTCGGATTCGGGCTCCAGTAGGACGACCGGAACCCCCTGCTCGACGAAGTAGTCTGCGAGAACATCCACTTCTTCCGCAGCGATATCGTTCGTGCCCGAAACGGAGACCGTGTGCGCGACGGCGAGCTCTTGGTCACCCACTTTGTAACGGGTAGACCACTGCTCGAGATCCGCCCCGAAGGCGGGGGCGGTCAGGGCGAAAAGAGCGGTGAACGCCGCCAAGGTGGGCAAGAAAAGGGACATCCCCTGCTTATCGGCTCCGCCGCCCGCACGCATTAGCCTCGCTTAAGGCTAACTGGTCATATTTAACTATTTGATATTAAGTGATTTATTAAACTATATTTGCATAAATGCAAAATATTTTGACAGCTTCGACGCGCCGGGATACGTTCTGCTCGCTCAATGGAGTTTATAAAAAGGGGAACTTAAATGAAGAAGATTATTCTGGGACTGATGGCTTCGATGATGTTGGCGTCCGGCGCGTTCGCCGGGCAGGTTGTGACGATCAAGTGCAAGAGCAATGGCTACAAGTACCACGAGTGCTACGTGGACGGCCGGATCGAAGGCGCACACCTCAAGGATCAGCTCTCGAGCTCCGACTGCAACCAGGGCGACACCTGGGGTTACTTCGATAATGTCGTCTGGGTGGACAATGGCTGCGAAGGTAAGTTTCGCGTCACCTATTCCGATCACGGTAACGGCAATGGAAACGGTAACGGCGGCCACAATCAGTGCTGCGTGAACGGGGTCTGCTGGGAGTGCTGAGCGCAGGCTCAACCTCCGTCGAATGATTCAATCAGGGCTGCCAGGCTTCGAGCCCGGCGGCCCTTTTTATTCGAAGCGAGCCTACGCGGCTTCTCTGAGTCAAATGGGACCGGCCGCTTGTTGCAGCAACTTGAGCAGCGCCGGCAACCTAGCTTCGATCTCCTCGCGCCTGAGCGAAAGGTAGTGGACCGTGCCTTCTTCGCGCTTCTGAATCAGGCCCGCCTGCCTGAGCACCTTGAAGTGATGGGACATCGTGGATTTCGAGACCGTGCTCTTGCATTCGCCGCAAGAGATTTCATCTTTTTCCAGGAGGGAGCGGATGATCTGCACCCTGACCGGGTCGCTTAAGGCATAGAAGATCGCTGAAAGCGGCATCTTGCGTAAGTTGACGTCATAACCTTTCATGATCTAATCCCCATTCATCCATTATATTCGAAAGTTATCGAACATTCAAATAATCCGCCGCCCCCCCATTTGACATCCCCGGATCCACCCCCATCTTGTTAGATAGTTCGAAGATAATCGAACGATATGAATTCAACAAGGAGCTCCGGATGCGAACCGTACCTGTCTTACCTATCAGAAACACCGTGATTTTCCCCGGCACCGCCCTTCCCCTCCGGATCGGTCGCGCCCAGAGCATCGCCGCGGTCCAGAAGGCCCACGCCAACGGCGAGTGGATACTGGCAGTCGCCCAGAGGAAGGAGACGGAGGCCCGCGAGGTCCTGCCCGCTGATCTCTACCAGTTCGGGACGCTCTCGAAGATCGAGAAGATCCGGGGCAATCCAGATGACGGCTTTCAGATCGTGCTGCGCGGGATCTCGCGCTTTCAGGTCAGCGAATACACCCAGAACGAGTCGCATCTCTGGGCCATCGGCGACGACGCGCGCGACGTGACCGGTGAGGACGCCTCGGTCAATCAAGCGCTGCTGGGAAGCCTGAAGAAGCTCGGCAAGGAGATCATGGAGCTCGTGCCGGGCGACACTCGTCAACTGTCCGAGCTCTTGGACGGCATCGATGACCTTTCGTTCCTCTCGCTCCTGTGTGCGGGCAACCTCGACATCGAACCCGCGAAGAAGCAGGAGCTGCTTGAGCAGTCGTCCGTAAAGAACCGCGTGCTTGCACTCCTCGATTTGATGCAGAAACAAAAGGACGCGCTCGAAGTGCAGGGCGAGATCCGCGAGAAGCTCTCGCATAAGCTCGGCAAGTTCCAGCGCGAGGCCATCCTGCGCGAGCAGCTCAACACGATCCGCGAAGAACTTGGCGAGGGCGAGGACGCGACCGGCAAGAAGGACTACCGCGCGAAGTTCGAGGAAGCCGGGCTCCCGGAGGACGTCAAGAAAGTCGCTGTCGAAGAGTTGAAGCGCCTGGAGTCGATGAGCAGCAACTCTCCCGAGACCCACGTGATCCGAAACTACCTGGACCTGCTGGTCTCCCTGCCTTGGAACAAATCCAGCACTACTGGAGAAAAGGGAGTCGAGAACCTGGACCTGGCCAAGGCGAGAGAGACGCTCGACCGCGATCACTACGGGCTCGAGCCCATCAAGAAACGCATTCTTCAGCATCTGGCCGTGATGAAGCTCAAGAAGTCCAACCGCGGTCAGATCCTGCTCTTCGTCGGGCCTCCTGGCGTCGGCAAGACCTCCCTCGGCCAGTCAATCGCAAAAGCCCTTGGACGGAAGTTCGTCCGTGGGAGCTTGGGTGGAGTCCGTGACGACGCCGAGATCCGGGGCCACCGGCGCACTTATATCGGCGCGATGCCGGGCCGGATCATCCAGGCCCTCAAGCGGGCCGGCGAGAGCGATCCAGTCTTCCTGCTCGATGAGATCGACAAGCTCGGGCGCGGCTACTCGGGCGACCCGGCTGGCGCGCTCCTCGAGGTGCTCGACCCCGAGCAGAACTCGGCGTTTCAGGACCATTACCTGGACGTTCCGTTTGATCTCTCGAAGGTCCTCTTCATCGCGACCGCGAATAGCCTGGACTCCATCCCGGCGCCGCTCCTGGACCGCATGGAGGTGATCGAGCTGAATGGCTACACTACGGCGGAAAAGCTTCACATCGCCAAAAACCACCTCATCTCCAAGGAGCTGGAGGAGCACGGGCTAACACCCGCACAGCTTGCGCTCCCGGATGACGTGCTCCTGAACGTAATCAGCTCCTACACGCGCGAGTCCGGCGTGAGGAGCCTGCAGCGAAAGATCGCGGGGATCTTCCGCTCGATGGCGGAAAGAGTGCTCGCGCCCGACGCGGTTCTGCCGCTTCGCGTGGAGCAAAAAGATCTGGAGGAAGCGCTCGGGCCCGAGCGCTTCACGCACGAGGTGGCCGAGCGCTTGAGCCCTCCGGGCGTGGTGACTGGTCTCGCCTGGACGCCGCAAGGCGGGGAGATCCTCTTCGTCGAGGCTAATCTCATGCCGGGCAAGGGTCAGCTCACGCTGACGGGACAATTGGGTGACGTGATGAAGGAGTCCACTCAGATCGCGCTTTCATTAGTGCGCTCCAGGCTGGCTCACGTCATTCCGAACTTCGATTTCGAGCGAAAGGACATCCACGTTCACGTGCCGGCGGGAGGAATCCCGAAAGACGGGCCTTCGGCGGGCATCACAATGCTGACCACGATCGCGTCTCTCCTTACGGGAAGAAGCGTCGATCCGAAGCTCGCGATGACGGGCGAGGTGACCCTACGGGGAGCGGTCATGCCGGTAGGGGGCATCAAAGAAAAGGTCATCGCCGCTCACCGGGCGGGGATCGAACGCGTGATCATGTCCAGCAAGAACGAGAAGGACCTGCGGGATGTTCCGGAGGAGGTCCGCTCGGCCCTGAAGTTCGACTTCGTCGAGACTGCGGCGGAAGTCCTCAAGCTCGCGCTCGGGCTGGACACGGAGGTGGCTCTCCCCTTGTCCATCCCTGTTGGCCAGCCCGGCGCGGCCTCTGAACCTGCTGTAGCTTGAGATTTTCTATCCCGCTTATTGACTCGATTAGGCTATCTTTCGGACACATTAATTCTACTTATGACAAACAATTAGAAAGTATCGTGCAGCCAGTCAACTCAGCGCTTGCGGAGCCGGTACTTTCGACGTATTCGCCGAGATATGAAATTAATCAATTCGAAATATGTAGCCGTCCTCATGACCCTTGCCGGGATCTTCGCCGCTGAATCGGCGTCCCTGGCCGCTCTCCCACCGTTCTTCTCGAGCGCGGCGCGCGAGCACGAGGTGACCTTCAGCGCTTACCTTCGCACAGACCTCTCCACCGCGGACGCGATCAAGACCCTGAGCACCTCGCAGCGGGATCAAATCACGAACTCCGATCTCAAGCCCCTGATGAAGTACCTCTTCGGGCCTTCAACCAACAACCAGCTCGGCGCCCCCCAGCGCAACTTTCAGGTCAAGATCGACTGGAATTCCGCCAAAGTCGTAAACGGCAAGGTCGAGCTCCTTTATACCTACACCGGCCCATGGATCCTTCGTAAGGACATCGCCTCCGCGGGCGAGTTCACGCAGGCCGTCCCTCTGAACGGCCAGGTCGTGTTCTCCACCCAATGGAAGAGCTGCACCGACTGGGCTCCCGAGCACCAGACCGAGAGCTTCTACTGGTACTTCTGGGATCCAGCGCGCTCCGGCTGCGACCAGGTCCTCGACCGCGACTACCGCCAGGTCAAGTTCACGGTCGGCGCCGCCACTCTGAACCAGACTCAGACCTTCCCTGAATACGCCAAGCTCCTGCAGTCGAACGGCATCGACAACAACCTTCAGATGACCTTCGCTTTCGGCTACGTCGAAGACGCCGCTCAGCCGAATCCGGACACCGATACCGACTATGGCATGGGCGAGTACCAGGACTTTGTCCGCCAGGCCCGCCAGTACATCAACGCGAACGCTCAGGGCGTCGTCGAGACCAACATCCTGCAGGGCGAGTACACGGTCGCGACCAACCCCGCCACCGTCATCGGCCATCGCTTCGTCGGCACCCGCCAGGGCGCGAAGGTCACGATCAACATCGTCGCTTCGGGCGGCGTGGATCAGATGTATCTCTTCGCCAAGAGCTTCGCGCATGACCACGACGGCTTTTTCGCCTGGATGGGCCACTCGCGTGTCGGCTCGGGTTTCGATGCCCAGAACTTCGGCCAGATCGTCGCCAACGATCCTTCGTACTACTCGATCACGAAGCAGCATCAGGTCATCTACTGGGGCGGCTGCAACTCGTACTCGTACTACACTCTGCCGTTCTTCAAGTTCAAGCAGTCGGCCGAAGACCCGGCGGGTACCAAGGGCCTGGACATCATCGCCAATGGTCTTCCTTCTCTCTTCAGCTTCAACAGCGGAAACGCGCTCATCTCCCTTCGCCACTTCCTGAAGTGGGAAGAGAAAGCGTCTTACCAGACCATCTTGACCGAAATCGAAGACCAGGCGGCGAACTCCGGCACCTACGTGCTGTCCGCCGTCCTGGGCGACGAAGATAACGGCCTCTAAGCCCGAATCCGGCCCACGACTCTCGCTCTGATCATGACCGGCGCCAGCTCTCTTTACGGGGAGCTCGGCGCCGGTTAAGCTTCCGGCATGTCGACTTCCCAGCTCCAGTCCCGTCTTCAGGCGATCTTGAAAAAAGCAGGCCCCGCGAACCAGCCCGAATGGTTGGGACTGCGCGAACTGATCGAGACGACCACGGTTCGCGCGGCCCGAAATGGCAAGCCTGACCGTAACCACTCGCATACGACCGCGGGCATCATGGTCGAGGTCCTCTCGGGCGGGCAGTTCGGGTATGCCGCGACGACGAGCTCAGATGAAAGCGCCCTGCAGGACGCCTTCGAGCGCGCCTCCAATCAAGCGAAGCAAGCCGCGAAGTGGGGGGTCGTGAAACTTACCGGATCAGTTCGGCCTTCTAGCCAGGGCACCTACCGCTCTCCTCTCAAGAAGCGCCCAGATCAAGCCACCGGCGGCGAGCTCGCTCAGCTGCTGGTCAAGGTCACCGAAAAACTCAAGGTCTCACCGAAGGTCGTCCGTACCGACGCGTTCCTGCAGATCGTCGAATGCCACTCGAAGCAGGTATCAAGCTCGGGTGCCGACATTGAGCAGGATTATGTGCTGCTCTCTACCGATTTCTCGGCTACCGCGCAGGACGGCGCAATCACCCAGCGCCGGAGCGACGGCGACAACTGGCAAAGTGGACTCGAGATGCTGGATCAACCCGGCCTCTGGGAGCGCGTGGAGAGGATCGGAGGCCAAGCGGTCGAGCTCCTCTCGGCCGAAGATTGCCCGACCGAGACCACCGCGCTCGTCTTGCCTCCAAGCCAGATGACGCTTCAGATCCACGAGAGCATCGGCCATCCGCTCGAGTTGGACCGCATTCTCGGCGACGAGCGCAATTACGCGGGTTGGAGCTTCGTCAGGCCACAGGACTTCGGCAAGCTCCGCTACGGCTCTCCGATCATGAACGTGACGTTCGATCCGACGGTGGAGGGTGAGTTCGCAAGCTACGCATTCGATGACGGAGCCAACCCGGCGACCCGCCAGTTCCTGATCCGCGACGGTATCCTCGAGCGGGGCCTGGGCGGATTGGAGAGCCAGCAGCGGCTTTCGCTTCCGGGAGTCGCCAATTTTCGCGCATCGTCTTGGAACCGCCCCGCGGTGGACCGCATGGCGAACTTGAATCTGGAGCCCGGCGATTCCTCCTTCCAGGACATCATCTCGGGTGTTGAGCGCGGCATCCTGATGCGCTCGAACCGCTCCTGGTCGATCGACGACTACCGCAACAAGTTCCAGTTCGGCTGCGAGTACGCGCAGCTGATCGAGAACGGGAAGCTGACCAAGACCTTGAAGAACCCGAACTACCGCGGCGTCACCACTCCGTTCTGGAATGGCTTGAAGAAAGTCGGGAACGCCTCGACGCTCGAGACGCATGGAACGCCCAACTGTGGGAAGGCCGAACCCAACCAGGTCATCCGCGTCGGGCATCGCTCGCCGGTCTGCCTTTTCGAAGGCGTCGAAGTTTTCGGAGGTTCCTCATGAGGATCGCGGTCGCGGCCCTGCGCGGGCATTTCGAAAAGCTGTGTGACGGTCTTTTCAAGGGCTTGGCGAAGGGCGAACACTTGTCGGCTGATCTCGTTGGCGAGGACAGCCAGTTTATGCGCTTGAACGCCGCCAAAGTCCGGCAGATCGGGACAGTGGCCGACGCTTCCATGAAACTTTCCTACGTACTCGAGTCCGACGGGGCAAGGCGTTGCTGCGAGACGACGGTCTCGCTGAGCGGAGACGAAGCCGAGGATGAGGGCCGCGCGAGCTGGGCGCTCGAGCGGATGCAGGAGGAGACTCCGGGTCTCCCGGTCGACCCGCTCGCGCGACTTCCCGAGAACAAGGGCGCGGTCGAACAGATCCAGGAAGGCAGCCTCCTCGCGCCTGAGGAATCCGTCGGCCGGATCCTACCCAAGCTCCAAGGCGTGGACTTCGCCGGAATCTACGCATCGGGCTCTGTCGTCCGCGCGACCGCGAACTCAGCCGGCCAGCGCCAATGGTTTTACACCGAGAATTTCTCGGTTGATTACTCGCTCTACACCCCCCAGGAAAAAGCGGTGAAAAGCACCTTCGCTGGCAACCGCTGGAGCGACGAGGCGTTCAACCGCGATCTCGGCCTTTCCCGCGAGCTTCTCGCTCACATGGAGAAGACCCCGCGCAAGATCCCGAAAGGCAGCTACCGCGTGTATCTCGCGCCGGCGGCTTTCTCGCAGCTCGTTTCGATGCTGGCCTGGTCCGGCATCAGCGAACGTTCGATCCGCCAGGGTCAGAGCCCGCTGCGGCTCATGCGCAGCGGCGAGCGTACGATGTCGCCGCTCTTCTCGCTGAGCGAGGATTTCTCGGCAGGCACGGTTCCGCGATTCAATGTCGAAGGCGAGATCGCTCCTGGGAAACTTGAACTGATCGTCCAAGGCAAGCTTGAGAGCACGCTCGTCCATTCGCGCACGGCGCAGGAGTTCGGAGTCACGGCGAACGGCGCGAACTTGGAAGAGATGTTCCGCGCGCCCACGGTCTCCACCGGCACATTGAAGCAGGAAGACATCCTCAAGCGCCTGGGTACCGGGATCTATCTCTCCAACCTCCATTACCTGAACTGGAGCGACCAGTTCGCCGGACGCGTGACGGGCATGACCCGTTACGCCTGCCTCTGGGTCGAGAACGGCGTGATCCAAGGGCCGGTCGAGGCGCTACGCTGGGATGACAGTATTTTCCGCTTCTTTGGCTCCGAGCTCGAGGACCTGACGGACTTCCGGGCGACGCTCGCGGACGTCGGCACCTACTTCCATCGGAACCTGGGAGCGATGATCATGCCAGGCGCACTTCTGAAGAGTTTTCAGTTCACGCTCTGACTCAACTCGATGTGCGGATAGTAGGGTGCGCCGTCCATCGTCATGGAACCTTCGCTTGTCCAAGGCGTCTTGGCGGAAGTGTGGAGCGTAAGCTCAATGGTGTGCTCGAAGATCCCACCGTTCGTCTCGAGTAGAATCGCCATCGTTCCGGTCAACACCTGTTCATCGTATTTAACGCCGCTCTTGAAAGTCTCGGTGACGGGAACGAAACCAGGACCGCGGTTCGGAACCAACGTCACCACATAAACATGACCCGTTTCCGAGCGCGCGACACAAAGAGTGATCTTGGTGTTGGCCGACCCGCAGCGATCGTAATGAATCTGGGCTCCAGGAAAGGTCGGGTGGGCAAACGCGTTGCTCGAACAGACTACGAACGCCAGAAGTGCAAGTGAACGAAACATGGGCGGATCCTTTCATTTCATTTTGAAATCTCTTAATCAACAAGCCGGAACACAGTGCAAGTCCCCTGCCTGAAAAGGGTCAGGCAACTGACGATTCTCATTACACCCCAGCTCGAGGTCCAACTCTATATCAGCTACTGGGCAGATCTGAGGCGGGCGGAGGGGGCATCGAACTTGCTCAATGGCAGTCCGATGCCTCAG
Organism: Oligoflexia bacterium; assembly: GCA_043757905.1. Classification (GTDB taxonomy): domain Bacteria; phylum Bdellovibrionota; class UBA1018; order UBA1018; family UBA1018; genus JAYVOO01. The sequence continues at coordinate 5,455 of JAYVOO010000464.1, read as the reverse complement.
AGAAATCGCCTGAAAATCACCGCTTTGCTGGTCGGACTCCTCCTAGGAGCCCCATCTCCAAGCCATGCCGTGAGTTGGAACGATTACATCATGCGCAAGCAAGTACAAGCTCACGGAGTCGAGATGCCGATCCCCGGCTCATCCTTGCTCACGACTGGAAAAATTCCCCGCAACGCGCGCTTCGAGCTTCAGGGCTATATCGATCTGCCAGGCAAGGGAGCGCACGAGTTTATCAAGCTCGAGGAGACGGCGTTCCCCTACCCGGAGTTTCTCGGCCGGGATCTCCATTACGAGAACAAGCGCTGGCGGATCCTAAACGTCGGACCCGCACTCAAGGAACACGACTACCAAGCCCTGAACGAATCCTACCGGGAGTTCCGAAAGCAATCTCCAGAAGCGCCTGTCAGCCTATACTTGGCGGGCCACAGGCTCGCCGCAAACAATCTCATGAGCGAACTCTGCTGGGCCGCTTTTCAAAAAGTCATCGCCGCCTACCGGCGCTCCAAGCATACCTTCAGCCAGGAGGCGTTAGACAAGATCAGTGAGTACGCGCTTTACAAAGCGGCCGATAACTTCGACGTCTTCATCATCCTCAAGGACGGCGCCCGCGACTTGCGGCTCGCGAGATCGTTTGATGACCTGGATGACGCGATCGCCGGAACGATGCAGCTTCTCCGCTGGGAGCAGAAGAATTTCGACGTTCCGGAGGAAGCCTTCTCCGATCCGTCGGTCATGGAGCGCTCGTCCTACCTTTCCCACTTCGCCTGGGCCGGCGACGACGCCAGCGCGAAATACCTCGAAGAGCTCTCGAAAACCCGCCGAATTGGCGAGGTCCTCCAGAGCGCCATCTTGAAGGACGGCATGCCGGAAGCGATCAAGGACATGCTCCTGCTTGAAGTGCTGCGTTCGGCAGAGGACCCGCGACGGCCTCTCGACACCGTCGTCTTCACTTGGAACGACGCCATGGTCCGGCTCTTCCGGATCGGATTTCCTGGCGTGGAATTTCAGAAAGTCATGCCGATTCGCATCGGTGAGAGCGACCACTTTGAAAATCTCATGATCATCGATGTCTCTCAAGAATACGACTCAAGCTTCCAGAAGCTCAAACGTGCGCTCCTCGAACGCACGGCGACAGTCGATCAGCGCAAGGTCCGGGCGACTAACGCTCGTCGAAAAACAGGGACACAGTAGCCCAAAAACGGCTCGCATCGGATTTGCGGATCGGATTCTCGCCGGGATAGCAGAAGCGCTTGATCATCTCGCCGACAAGTGCGCTGTGGATCGAGCGCGCGGCTGCGGCCGGATTCTCCACCCTCCACAGTTTTTCTCTCGCCCCCTGCCTGAGCGATTCCTCGATATGCGCCATACTCCTCTCATCGACCGTTTCATGGGTCTTGCGGAGCAGCTTACTGCTCGGCCCGAGATAGTACATGGCCAGAAGCGCGCTCGCCCGTTCCGGGAACTCGGCCACGAAACTGAACTGGCCGGCAAAGTACCATTGCAGGCGTTCACGCGCAGACCAGCCAGTTTTTGTGCCCGCTTCGATCTCTGCACGCGAGGCAGCGACTGAATACTCGCAGCACGCCGCTAGCAGGTCGTCCTTGTTCCTAAAGTACACGTAAATCGCGGTTTGGTGCATCCGGAGCGCGGCGGCGATCTTGGAAAGGGAGACCTGATGAGCGCCTTTTTTGTGAAAAAGATCCATTGATTTCAATAGAATCCGCTCTCGGGTCAGTTCGCCTTTAGACGCCATAGATTAATATTAACCCATGAGGGAAAAATAATGGTTCATTATTTATTTGACACACTCGGTCAAATTGCTTATATCTTGCCAGGTCGGAACAATCCCCCTGCTTCCCGAAAGGAACAATAGTCTATGAAAAAGATCCTCACCCTTCTCGCTCTTTCTCTCGCCTCAAGTCCTGCCGCTTTCGCCCAGAACTACTGTGGCCAGTTTGCAGCAGACCAGACCTATATCGACCACGCCGAAGGCGGCGCCGGAGCTTCGATCACCTACTCTCTCAGCGTAGCCAATTATTATGACAAATCCGAAGGCGGTCCCGGCGCTGTTACGGAAAAGTACTCATTCGACTTGAACCACGGCACGAAAGCCGAGCGCAGCCTTCGCCGGTCAGCGCTATCGCTCCTCCAGGACGGCGGAGGCTACTGCTTCACCGGCACCGCCAGATCGAGCACTATTCTCTTTGAAACCGTTTCCGCGGACAACTGAGGTCCGGCGACCTTCGCTGCCTCGCGGATTTCGCCCAGAACCGAATATCCGGCGTTTACAGCCACCAGTCGGGCCACTATTCTTCTTCCATGACTCGATTCTCTGCCGCTAGACTGCTTGTGGTCCTTCTGCTCGCCTCCTCCACGCTCTCGGCCTCCGGAGCAGTCGGCGCCGAGAAGCCGCGCTACACACTTCTGAACCCGACGCCGACCGCGGAGATGCGAGAGTTCAGCCCGGATCGACCTGACCGGACCGAAGGACCTTACACCGTGGACCCAGGCCACATCCAGATCGAGGCAGATCTCGTGGCATATACACATGACAAAGTGATCGCCACCGACACGACGACCCAAGACAGCCTGAGCTTCGCGTTCGTCAACTTCAAGTTCGGCCTCCTCAGCGAGCTCGACTTCGAACTCATACAGGAGATCTTCCACCGCGCGCTGACTGATGTGAACGGAGAAAAGTTGACTGCGACCGGAATGGGCGACACGACACTTCGACTGAAGTTCAACTTTCTAGGAAACGACGGCGCCCCGATCGCGATGGGACTGATTCCGTTCGTGAAGTTTCCAACCAACTCAGGCGGAGTCGGCAACAAGACCGTCGAGGGCGGTCTGATCCTGCCAGTCTCGCTCTCGATGCCTCACGAGCTCAATCTGGGGTTCATGATGGAGCTTAACCAGGCCTTAAACACCGCGGACTCTCAGCTACATACGGAATTCATCTCCTCTGCGAGTCTATCGCGCGAGATTGGGCTCGGATTCGAAGGCTACGTCGAGTTCTTCTCGAAGACCAGTAACGAACCGGGCTCAGCCTGGACCGCCACTGCCGACGTGGGCTTGATCTACTCGATCGCGAAGGACCTCAAGGTCGACATCGGCATGAACGCCGGCGTGACGGACGCAGCCGACGACATGAATCTCTTCGTTGGCGTCGCGAAACGGTTCTGAGCCGTATCGCCGAAAACCTAAAATTCCTGGGCAACTTCACGCTTCGCTGCCAAATATACGGCAGTTGCGTAGTGTTACTGCCTTCATGGTGTTTCTTGCGGGTTGGTGCCTTCGGTCTGCAATGCGGGGATGTACTGAACGTCAACTCCCAATGTCCGCAAGACGTCTCGAAACGGCACCTGGATACGGTCACTCGTTCCCGCGGAGCTTCTGATCCAAACCTTGTGATCCAGGTTATTTAAGAGGCTATGCAATCGGGCATCCTGATCGCCCTTCGGAAGCCGTCGGATCAGATCGATCAGAGTTTCGAAGACTTCCTTGCCCAGAGGAGGGTTCCGTTCGAAGGTCGTGACGAAGTCCATCAAGACCCAGCTCGAAAACTGCGACCAGTCGAATGCGCCGGTCGAGGATCGGATCTCGATCCACTCATCACCGTCGACCCAGCTTGACTGGCCTTCGCCTGAGATCACGAGCTGCGCATCGTTCGGGATGATCCCGTCTTCGAGCGCGCTGACGAATTTACTCGCCAATTCCCGAGCTAAGATACGGCGGGAGGCAGGATCCGAGAGTAGCGGGAATCCATGGTTCTCAAGTTCAATATCTTTACTCAGGAGAGCCTTCTGGTTGGGAAATTTCTGTTCCATTTCGATCGCCAGGTAAGTTTCATTCGAACGGTTCCAGGAACCCACTTTGCGGATCCGTGGCCCGCCCTGGCACTCCATGAGCAGATTGCCTTTGATCGCCATGAGGACTCGAGACGCCAAAGACTGCACGCCGTACGGAAACCCGGGCCCATGCTTACCCCAAGTGTTGACTGAGTCATATGCGGAATCGGATCCCCCTGACAATAGAGCGGAGACCTTGATCTTCATCACCTTCACGAGACTCTTCTTCTCTGCGTCCTGTTTCGTGTAAAATTCCAACGAACCTCCGCCGATGAATTCTATAGGCGTGTAGATTCCACCGTCCTCCTGAATCGAGCGCAGGAGGCGGCTCAAGAACACTTGCGTGTTTTTCGATTCGCCTCGAGCAAGCTCGGTCAGGCACTCGTCGATCTCATGGATCTGAGCTTGGGCTCGCTGCCTAGAGCCCGGTCTCTCGCGAAGGTCCGCTCTGACTCGACGAGAGTCGGCGGTGTCATGACCTTCGTGGGCGGGTTGCACTCTTTCAGGCCGGAGCTCTGGCGTGACGCCGGCGGGATTCCGACTCGCGCTGCTGCACGCTGAAAACACCAAGAGAATCAACAATGAGAAAACTGAGTTCTTCACGTTCTTATTATCGGAAGAAACCTCGACGGAGCCGAGACAGCGCCCAAACGACCGTCAATTTTTCGCCCAGATACCGAGCTGGTTCTTGTCCAGGTCGCGAATTAAGTGGAAGGATCCCATTCCCTCGGGAATGTCGACGCGCTTCCCGACGAGTTTGGCGCCGAGCCTCTTGGCCAGCTTCACGGCGGGATCGAGCTTCGTAGCCGAAAAAAAGAGAGTCGGCGAATCCAATGCGCCGGTCTTTCCCTCCTTCTCCCGAAGTCCTCCGATCGTCTCCTTACCCGATTGAATCATCCAATAGGCGTCGCCCATCGGTTGAAATTTCCAGCCGAAGAGCTTGCTGTAGAACGTTTTCGCGCGCTTGAAGTCCTTGACCGGAATATCGAACCAAACAATCTCGCTCTTTGCCATTTATCTACCCTCAGAACTGATTCAAACAGACTCACCGGCGCCATTCCTACTTGGAACGAAGTTTAATCCGGGAGAGCCGAAGGGCCAAGCCATTTCAGAACGCTGCAATGACCCAAACGAAGGAACAAACACTGATCTCGTCACCATTCGCCCAAGCGTTCAGTTGCACTCAACTCATGACATCGGCCACGCTTGCGTCTTCACGAGTTCTGACCGCGGCAAGACCACGCAACTTGAACCCGAGATGCATGCTGATCCCAAGGGTTCGATCCCGAAATGGGTGATGAATCTGCTCCAGCAGCTCGCGACGGGGTTTCTCAAGGCCTTATCTTCTGCAAAGGCTCACTGACACTATGCCCGCTTTTCGTCGGCTCATTTTTTGACAATGAGGGGAAACTCTTCAGAATGAGAGATCCAACCGACTAATTGAAAGGCTTCGGCAGATCCCTCCGGCCTGCCGTAGCGTTTCTCATTGGACACTTAAACTGCCACGAGGGCTAAAATGAGAACCGCCAGTGTCTTCCGAGGGCTTTTCGCCACTCTGATCCTTGCCGTCATGCACTTGACACCCGCCTTTGCCGATCCCTTAAACG
>JAYVOO010000463.1:0-15883 GCA_043757905.1 Oligoflexia bacterium | reverse complement strand
CCGTGATGCACTCGACGCCCAGGCTCGTATAACGCTCGACCGAGTCGTGAGGCTCGATCTTTGAGATCACGCGCTGGACTCGCTCCATCACTTCCGCGAAGTCGAATTCGACCTCGGTCCGTTTGAAGCCGAACTCTTTGGCGCGCGCGGCATAGGAAAGCATCTTGGCCGAACGAATCAGCGCCTTGCTCGGAACGCAGCCCGTGTTCAGGCAATCGCCCCCCATCTTGTGTTTCTCGATGAGCGCGACCTTGGCTTTCACTGCCGCCGCGATATAGGAGCTGACCAGACCGGCTGAGCCCCCACCGATAGCAATGAGGTTATAATCATAGCGCCGCGGCTTTTTATACCTACGCGAAAGCTTCCGGGACTTGACCCAGGCTAGCGTCTTGTTCGCGACAAAAGGTACGAGTCCGAGCAGCACGAATGAGATGACCAGGCCAGGCGAGAGGATGTCCCGCGGCGACTCGATCTGCCCGAGCTGCGTGCCCGCGTTCACGTAGACGGCGGTGCCGATCAGCATTCCGACCTGGCTCACAACCGCGAAAGTCAGGACGGGAATGGTGGTAAGTCCCATGACCAGGTTCACGACGAAGAACGGGATCACAGGAATCAGGCGCAGCGCAAAGAGATAAGACGCGCCCTCGCGCCGGATGCCTTCGTTCACTTTAGTGATCTGGTTCCTGAAGCGGGACTCAACCGTATCGCGGAGGAGAAAGCGGGCCGCGAGAAACGCGCAAGTCGCACCCAGGGTGCTTGCGATCGAAGCAAGCAGAAGTCCAAGCCATAGGCCGAAGATCGCGCCGCCTGCGAGCGTGAGGATTGTGGCTCCCGGCAGCGAGAGCGCGGTCGTTAGAATGTAGAAGCCCACGTAAGCCAGGATGAAAGTCAGCTCATTCTCACTGTAGAGCGCGTCGAGCCGCGCCTGCTGCGACTTCAGATACTCGAAACTCAAGAATTGGCGAAGATCGTAGGCGAAGAATGCGTAGATGCCCGCGGCGAGCGCGATCAGGATCAGGATCTTGAGGGCTCTTTTCAGCATCGGTGCATTCTCGTCCACCCGCGTCGGCCCGTCCAGTGCTCAAATTGCCTTGTGGCCGGCTCATTCGCATATTACCTTCTTGAACTGATGAAATGCGCGGCGGCTGTCTTCGTCAAAACTCCCGGAATCTCGCCATTGAAGACCCGGCTCGCCAACGCCATCGGATCTGAAGCGGCTGAGCGATTCCATGTTCTCTCAAGCCGCGCGATTCAAGCCACGGTTTCGGAAGCGGCGCTGCTGACCGCGGGCGCGCTTCTGCCGTTCTGGGCGGTCGCGGAAAAGTCCGCCCTCAAGAATCGGCTTTGGGGCGTGTTCCCCGTCCTGCATCAGGGCGAAGGCGAGCTCGGCCCGAGATTGCACAAAGTTTACTCGGAGCTCCTGGCGCGCGGCGGAGCGGCGATGCTGCTCGGCGCGGACTCTCCGCAACTCCCAGCAAGCCTCCTGGTGGACACCCTCCAAAAGCTCGCGAGCCCCGAAGTCGACTTCGTGGCCGGCCCGGCCGATGACGGAGGCTTCTACCTGTTCGCCGGCAAGCGCCCGATCCCCGCCGAAGCCTGGGAAAGCGTTCCCTACAGCGAGCCTGACACTTTGAAAGCGCTGTCGAAAGCGCTCGCGCCGCTGGGCCGGCTCGAAATCCTCCTGCCCCAGTTCGATATCGACTCCTCAGACGATCTTCCGAAGCTGGTCCATGCCCTCGATGAGCTCTCGCCCGATGCCTGCTCGCATGAACAGGCCGAACTTCTGGCCTGGCTCCGTAAACTCCCTAAGAAGCAATGAACCCACAGAAATGAGAAACCGCCCCATGAAAGCACGAATCGCGTTCGGTGCCCTCGTCTTGGTTTCCGTTTTCGCCTGCAGCGGCCACCCGAAAAAAGAGGCGACACCCCCGCTTCCGGATCCGGGCGTCTCCCTTCTCCGCGTGCAACAGTCGCCCGAAGACCGGAAGCGCTCGGAGGCCCATGGCGGGCGGGCGATCATCTCCACTCAGGGCGTGGCGGCCACCCGCGCCGCGCGCGAGATCCTCGGCGAGGGCGGAAACATCATCGACGCCGCGCTCGCCGCTTCGTTCACGATCAGCGTCGAGCGCCCGCATTCGACCGGCCTGGGCGGCGGCGGGTTCCTGCTCTACCGCGACGCTGCGACCGGCAAGGTGCACACTCTCGACTTCCGGGAGCGCGCGCCCCTGAAAGCGACGCGGGACATGTTCCTCGACAAGGCTGGCAACGTCGTGCCGGACGCATCTCTGACCGGGATCCTCGCCGTCGGAGTCCCAGGGTTTCTTCGGGGCATGCTCGAGCTGCATTCCAAGTGGGGCAAGCTCTCACTCAAGCAGATCCTGGCGCCCGCGATCCAGCTCGCCGAAACCGGCCTCGTCGTCTACCCCTCCCTGGCGAAGGCCTTTAAGGAAGAAGCGGCTAACCTGGCGAAATTCCCCAATACCCGGGCTATCTTCCTGCACCCCAACGGCACTCCTTATAAGGAGGGCGAAAAGCTCATCCAGAAGAACCTTGCCCGCACCCTGCGCGCGCTGGCGCAGTCGCCCCAGGACGCGCTGAAGAAGATCGAGCGCAAGTTCGTGGTCGAGTCGCTCAAGCAAGGCGGATTGCTCACGCACGAGGATTTCGCGCGCTACAAAGTCAAGTACCGCGATCCCGTGCGCGGGACTTTCCGCGGCTACGAGATCGTCTCCATGCCGCCGCCCAGCTCAGGCGGCACGCATGTGATCGAGATCTTGAATATCCTGGAAGGCTTCCCGCTGAAGAGCCTCGGGCTCGGCTCTCCGCAGACGATCCACCGGATCGCTTCCGCCGAGCAGCTCGCTTTCGCCGATCGCGCGGAGTACATGGGCGATCCCGACTTCGTGACCGTGCCGACCGAGAAGCTGATCTCGAAGGGCTACGCCGATCGGCAGCGCGCGCGCATCGACCTGCAGAAGCATACGCCTTCGAGCGAGATCAAGCCGGGCGACGTGATCGAGCCTGATCACGTGAGCACCACCCATTTCTCGATCATGGACGACGCCGGCAACGTCGTGGCCAGCACGCAGACGATCAACGGCTACTTCGGCTCGGCCGTCACGGCCGGCGACTCCGGCATCCTGCTCAATAACGAGATGGACGATTTCGTCGCCAAGCCCGGCGTGCCCAATATGTTCGGCGCCGTCGGCGGCGACGCGAACGCGATCGCGCCCGGCAAAACCCCCCTCAGCAGCATGTCGCCCACCATCGTCCTGAAAGACGGGCAGCCGATCATGGCTGTCGGCGCGCCGGGCGGGACGCGCATCATCTCCTGCGTGACCGAGGCGATCCTGAACCACCTGGAGATGGGAATGCCGCTTTACGAGTCGGTCGCCTCCTTCCGCGTGCATCACCAGTGGAAGCCGGATGAGCTCGCGATTGACATGCCGGGTCCGGGCGAGGACGCGATCGAGCGGCTAAAGAGCATGGGTTACGTGATCAAGCTCGCGCCGCGGGCGGTCTCCTGCAACACCATGGCGGTGGCTCGCGACGGCGCAGGGCTCGTGGGGGTCTCGGAACCCGCGGACGCGGGCTCCAGCCTGGGGATGTGAGGTGGGTTGATCAAGGGCTTTTAAGCAGCTCGCCCACGCGCTTGCCGATCGCGGCGTCGATCGCATGGGCAGAACCCGGGATCAGCGTGAACGTACCTTTCGCGCCCCCCACTAGTAGCTTTTTATGTGCATTCGATGCGATCGATGGGTCAACAATCTGATCGATTTCTCCGTGCACGCCGTGCGCTTCGAAGGTGATCGGCCCATCGAGCTCTTCTACCAAGTACTGGCTCGCGATTCCCACGACTCGCCGGACTCCCGGCACCTTCTGGCCGAGGAACGGCGCGAAATACCCGCCTTGGGAGAAGCCAACCAAAGTGATTGGCATTCCGGCTGGAACTAGGGCCGCGATCACGCCTTGCATGTATTCGATGCCCGCCCGCATATCGACGGCGTACTCGTCAGTTTCGGGATCGTAGAGATACCAGCAGTGCGCGAGCCGGTGCCCCTTCGCGGTCCGCATGGCCATTGGAAATATCCCGTCCGGCGCGATGACGAGTGCGTCGTCCGGCAGATAAGCCGCGAGGGCCCGAGCCATCCGGCTACCCGTCTCGGAGTATCCGTGCAGGAGGAGGATCGCTTGGGCGGGCGCGGCCCCCGACGCGGGCGTGCGTACGACGCAGCGGGCATCGAGCGAGACGGGAATCCGCAGGGACTTAAGATTTAGATCAGGAGCCATCGCCACGCCCCGATCTTAGCTTTCGCCAATCGGCGGTGGCAATCGAAATGCCGGTCGTGCTTTAATCCCCCCAAAGCGAGGCGAAGGATGAGCTCAGAATACAGCCAGAAGCGCGGCAGACGCACCTACCTGATCAACCCGGGATTCCAGTTGAAGATGATCGGTTACACACTCCTGCTCCTCGTGATCACTTCCGGCATCTTCTACATGTCGAACCTCTACTTCATCTGGAAGTTCATCGATATCGGCCGGCAGCTGGGTTTTCCCGACAATCATCCGTTCTTCCGCTTCATTGTCGAACAGCGGCGCATGATGAACACGATCTTCGCGGTGACGGCGGCGATTGCCTCGGTGACCGTCATCATCGGCGGCGTCTTGCTCTCGCACCGCGTGGCAGGCGCGCTGCACCGGCTCGAAACTCACATCGATGAGGTGACTGAGTCCCGGGAACTGAAAGACGTGAGCTTCCGCGAAGGGGATTTTTTCTCTGAGCTCGCTGAGAGCTTCAACAAGATGGTGACCGCCCTGCGCGACACCATCTCAAAGAAGGACAAGTGAGCGGCGCGTGATCCGGATCCTCCTTCTCCTCTGCATCTTCGCGGGCATTTTCTTGCTTTGGGATAAGACCAGCCTGCCGAACGTCGCCCCGCTGTCAGCCGAGGAGCTGACCTCCATGATGAGGGACGAAAACCCGGCCGGGGACACTTCGCTCAGCGCCGCGTTCGCGGGCGTGGCCCATGCACTATCGGAGAAGCCGCCGCTCCGGAAACTTCTGACTCCCGAAGAACAGGCGCTCGCCGATGCGTCAGCTGAGCTCCGGGACTACGTGCGCGACGACGGAAGCGACCCCCGCCAAGCGGCACGGCTGCTACTCTCGTCGATCGAGACCCTGCCGCACGACGACTGGAACAGCCGCGGACGGCTCCTCACGCTCGCACAGCGAATGGCCGAACGCGAAAAAGGATTCAACGACGCCGTCTATCTGTCGATTGGTCTTCGGCAGCTCGAAATTCCGACGACAGATGACGTTCGGGACCCGACTGCCATCGATGTCTTTCGGATTGCCTGCGATCTAGTCGCCCGTCGCACGCCCGATTCTGCGAAGCGCGCGGCCCTGCTCTCGCAGCTCCTCCCGCTTCACGCCTCGGAAACTGTCCGCGAGGAGATCGAGAAATCCCTCCGGCCCTAGCTAGCTTACTTCACGCAGGTGAACGAGAGCTTCGCGTCGCAAGTGCCCGAGCAGATCGGGCCGATGCAGACCTTCGGCTTCTGATCGAGGCAACGTCCCGGTCTGGCGTGACAGATGATGCGGGCATCGTCGTCACCCTTGTCGCCGTGGACGATGCAAGGCTCGTCGGTGCCACTCACCTTAGCGTCTGACTTGAGTTTGCCGCCCTTGTCGCAGGAGAGCTCCAGTGTCCGCGGATAGCGGAAGTCGAACTTCAGCATACCGCTCACGTCGTAGGTACAGGCACTGGTGTTACATGACTGACTGCTGGAACCTGAGCAGTTCGCGCCACCGTAGGCCGGTGACGGGCTGTTGCAGGACCGAGTTTGTGTGCCTCCGCCGCAGGACTTCGAGCAATTGCCCCAGCCGCTCCAGCCGCCGTTCACGGCCGTGTGGCACGCGCCGTTGTTACAAGCCTGAGTCGTCGAACCCGTGCAAGCTGTTCCGCCGTTGGCGGGAACCGGGTTATTACAGACTCGAGTCTGCGTACCAGGTCCGCAGGCAGCGGAGCAGCCACCAAACGCGCTCCAGCCGCCGTTGACGGGTGGGCAGGCTTGCGTGTTACAGGCTTCAGACTGAGGCAGATCGGTACGGCTGCAGAGAGAGTTCGAAAACGTCTCTTTCGGCTGCACGCAGGTCCGGGTCCTCGTTCCGCCGCCGCAAGATGCGGAGCAGTTCGTCCAGTTGCTCCAGCCGTCGTTCGTCGCGGGGGTGCAGCTTGCCGTGCAAGTCTGGGTCGCGTCCCCAACGCAGGCCTCGCCGCCGTTCGAGGGAGCGGGGTTATTGCAGGTGCGGGTACTGATACCAGGGACAGAGCAGGTAGCCGTGCAACCTGAGTAGGTCGTCCAGTTGCCGTTGCTCCAGGTGCGCACCGCTTCCGCGCTCATGTTTCCGGCCGAGTCGAACGTCTTCACCCGGAAGGTGTAGGTCGTCCCAGGAGTGGTTCCCGCCGTGTAAGTCGCCGGGCTCGTGCAGTTGGTCCAGGCAGTGCTCACGCCGTCGAGTTTGCACTGCGAGTGATCGATTCCGCTTCCGCCGGTGTCCTGAGCGTCGAAGAGAATGCTGGTCTGGTTGCCATTGAAAGTCAGCCCGGTCACGCTTACGGTCGGAGCCGCGAAGTCGACGTACCAGGTAGCATAGTCGGCGGGTCCGTTGATGTTCGCGTTATCCACTCCGCGGATATAAAGGTGCTGGCGTCCGGAGTAGACCGAGATGTAGGTCAGCGGAGTTCCGCAGATCGACCAGGTCGTGTTGTTGAAGCTACAGTCGATCTGCTTGATTCCTTGAGGGGCGACGCAGGTGACGGTGAATCGGCGTTGATTGGAGTTCGTCCAGTTCGACGGATACGTGCCGATAGGAGCCAGCGAGCACTCGGGGCCGGCGTAGACGCGAGTCGAGGCGAAGGCCTGAGACACGATGTCGCCTTCGTTGCCGGCGTGGTCGAACGCCTTCACTTTGAAGGTGTAGTTCGCGTTCAGGGTCAGGCCGCCGTAAGTCGCGGGCGTTGAGCAGAGCGAGAACAGGCCGGTCTGGCCGGGTCCGTCGAGCGCGCACTCGGAACGGCTGATGCCGCTTCCGCCGGTGTCGATCGCGGTGAAGGCGATCCTGACCGTCGGATTATTGGATTCGACCAAGTTGATCGTCTCCGTGGGTTTCTGCAGATCCGTCTGCCAGGAGAGCGGGGCGCTCGCGGCGCCCTGATTGTTGAAACTATCGCGGGCGCGGACGCGGAACTGATTATTGGATCCAGAGACCAGACCAGAAACCGTGTGGGAGGTGTCCGACTGGCAGGCGATCCAGGCGCCGCCGTTCAGCTGACATTCGCGGGTCAAGACGGGATCGAACGAACTGCAGCTGTAGCTGATCGTCTCGGATGCGTTCTTCCGGTAAGCCGCAGCCGGGAAGGTCGTCAGGATATTACAGGAAGGCGAGATGCTGGTACCGCCAGACGTCCACGCAAAGGTCGCGGGATCACCCTGGTTGCCGGCGACGTCGGTTGCGCGGACATAGAAGACATAGCTCCCGCCGGTCTGGACGCCTGATGAGAACGACTTCGGAGAGGAACAGTTGGCCCAGGCAGAGACAGTCGTCCCGGTGTTCGTGGCCAGCCGGCACTCGTAGAAGCTGACGCCACTTCCGCCGCCGTCGGCGCCTGTGAAGGTGAAGCTAGGTGAGTTCGTGGAGACATCCTGGTTCGTGATGTTCACCGTCGGAGGAGTGGCATCTACCGTCCAGGTCACAGAAGTCGTCTGGCTCGGGACATCGTCGGCGTCGCGAAGGCGGACGTCAAAGGTATGGGTTCCTTCCGTGAGGTTCGTCAGGGTCTGCGAGCCGGGCGTGGTGCAGGATCCCCAATTGCCGCCGTCCAGGCGGCATTCGGTTCCGGTGACCGGGGTGTTGGTAGTGGTGCAGGAGAAGTAAACTGCCTGGCTCTTGAGCCGAGTGACATTCGGGATGCTGGAAGTGAACACGCAGCCGCCTTGGGCGACGCCTGAGTTCGTGGTGAAGGTCACGCTTGAGGACGCGGGATCGCTCACGTTCCCAGCGACGTCGAAGGCGCGTACGGAGAAAGTATAGCTCGTGTTAGGCGAGAGCGCGGGATAGGTCCGGGGAGGGATGCAGTCTTCCCAGTTGTTATAGATGGAGGAGAGCTTGCACTGGAACTTGAGGAAGCCACTGCCGCCCGCATTGTCGGTCGCTGAGAAGCTGAAAGTCGGCGAGTTGGCGAACATCGAAACGAGCGCGAGCGTGTCGAATGTCGGAGGCGCCGTGTCCACGCCCCAGCTCAAAGCGAGCGAGGTTCCGGTATTGCCTTCTCCGTCGGTCGCGCGGACCCTGAAGCTCTGATGGCCGTTCGGTAGATTGGAAACCGTGTGCGTGCTAGAGCTTGAGCAGGGCACCCAGCCACCGCTGTTGACGTTGCACTCGGTGGAAACCAGCGCCTGGTTGTTCACGCCCGCGCAGCTGAACTTCAGCGTTTCTGTCGAAGTCGAGCGCCAGAAACTCGGGAACACCGTGGTGACCGAACAGGCAACCTTCTGCGTGATCGCGTTCGAAGCGGAGGACGTTGAGCTTCCGGAGCCGCTATCTTTAGAGACCGTCTTCTTGCATGAAGCAAGCGCGGCGACCATCGCGAGAACAAGTCCCGCGCGCAGCCAGGCGCTTCCGTTTTGAGTTAATTTTCCATGCCCCGGTTTCTTCGCGCAGATGTTCATAGTTATATATGGTACCGAAATTTTTCCGAAACGCAGCCAATTCGTTCGTAGTTTTTGCAAGTTTTTCCGTCAAAATTCCACCGTCAATATCCTCGCGCGGTTTTCGCTCGACAGGCTTTGACTAATGACCCGAGCCCCTCTATCGTTTTAATTAAATGATCACTATGAACATCAAACTGCTGGCCCGCATCGCTCCCCTCACCCTCATCGCGTTGCTCTCGGCGACGCCCGCCCTCGCGGAAGCTACCGGCAACCAGACCGGGACCGCTAAGAGCTCGAGCGTTTCCGAGGAGGAGCCGCAGATCGAGACCTCTTCGAATGAGAAAGAGACGGTGCTCAACGGAGATCCCAGCGGCAACCAGTACTCAGGCTTCTTGGGCGTGGGTTTGGGCCTGTCTCTCGTCAGCGCCGATCGCGAAGTCTCCAAAAGCGGGATTCTCTTCGAAGGGCGTGCCTCCGGTTCGATGTTCACGAAGAAAGCGATCTTCGATCTGGGCCTCTCCTGGTTCTATTCCAACGTGAGCGGCTCGGGCAAAGATCCCGTGACGGGCTTCGACACCAGCACCAAGATTATCACCCAGGCCGGCTCCCTCGACTTCAGCCCGCGCTACCGCTTCACTCCGCGCTTCGGCCTCGGCCCGATCCTCAAAGTCCTTTACGGAACCGACACTGGCTTCGGCGAACTGGATGAGGGCACGACCGCCCACGTTCTGTTCGGCGCCAAGGCAGCCTGGGACTTCCTTGAAGAGAAGGATGTCCAGTACCGCGTCGGCGCGCAGATCCTGACCGACCTCACGATCCAGAATCGCCAGGTCTGGATGCCTATGATCTTCTTCGAGCTCGGCATGCCGCTCTCCCGCGGCCGAACCATTCTCCGCGAACGCGAGACTACTCGCGTGGAAACTCGCCGGATCAAGGAAATTGTCCGCGAAGGCTCGACTTTCACTTTCAGCGAAGACGTCGTCCACTTCGAGTTCAATAGCTCTGAGCTAGCGGCCGACTCCAAAGAGTTCTTCAATCAGTTCGGCCAGTGGCTGCAACAGAACCCATCGAGCTACACCCACATCAAAATCGCCGGCCACACTGACAACGTCGGATCCCCCGAGTACAATCAGAAACTCTCCGAGGACCGCGCCCGCTCGGTCGCGACTGCCCTCACTGGCTCCGGCGTAGCCTCTGACCGAGTCTCGAGCGTCGGCTTCGGACTCAGCCAGCCCATCGATTCGAACGACTCCGAAATCGGCCGCGCTCGCAACCGCCGGGTCGAGATGAACTTCGGCGAAGGTGCCGAGCCTAAGAAGCTGAACGACGCAATGAATGTAATCAAGCAGCGCACGATGAAACCCCGCACCTGCGAAGGCGAGCACTGCAAGTAATTCTGGCCCGCGGACCATCCTCGCTTTTAGGCCGGGGAAGCCTGTTATATCAAGCGGCCCGGCGCCGATTCCAGTAGCGGGCCGCTCGGCGAAGCATTTTTAAATCGTCGATATTGACGCGCCTCGTGATTCCGGGTAGGTTCCGCCCAGTTACGATGCAAAACCCTCCAAAACCCTCCTCTTCTGTCCAAGCCCAGGGATTGCCGCGCTCGAGCGCGGGGTCAATTCGCGTGGACAACGCCACCGTGTACCGCGAAGCCTGTAAGCGCTTCCTGCCCACGACCCGGCAAGAGATGGATTGGCTCGGCTGGAAAGAGCTCGACGTTCTTCTCATCAACGGCGACGCGTACGTCGATCATCCGACGTTCGGCATCCCATGCCTCGGGCGCTGGCTCGAAAGGCTGGGCCTCAAAGTCGGCATTGTCTCGCAGCCACATTGGACGACCACCACCGACTTCACCCGAATGGGCAAGCCGCGGCTCTTCGTCGGAGTGTCTTCGGGCACGGTCGACTCGATGATCAACAACTACACCGCGAACAAAAAAGTGCGCTCGGACGATATGTACTCCGAAGGCGGCCGCGGCCACCGCCGCCCCGACTACGCGACGATCGTGTACTCGGAGATGGCGCGCAAAGCGTTCCCCGACACCCCTCTGATCGTGGGCGGCGTCGAGGCGAGCCTGCGAAGGCTCGCGCACTACGACTTCTGGCAGAACCGCGTGCGCCCCTCCATCCTCACCGAGTTAAACGCCGATCTCGTCGTCTTCGGCATGGGCGAGCGCACGACATCCTCCCTCGTCGATTCCTTCCGCGCGGCCGAAGCCGAAGTCGGCGGATCACTCTCGATCCATCAGCCCGCGACCCAGCGCGCGCTCGACACCCTCAAAACCCAACGCGGAATCGCGTTCCTCGCGACCAAAGATCACGCGCGCACGCTCGAAGGCCGGCTGACGATCCCGTCCTACGACGAAGTCAGAGACGACAAGAAGAAGTTCGCCAAAGCCGCCTACTCGATCGAGTACGAAGCGAGCCCATACAACGGTAAGCGTTTGATCCAGTACCACGGCGGCAAGGCGGTAGTGATCAACCCTCCCGCGCTCCCGCTATCCACTCCTGAGATGGACTCGATTTACTCGATGCCGTTCACCAAAGAGCAGCACCCTTCCTATAAGGAGCGCATCCCGGCGGCCGATATGATCCGCTTCTCCGTAGCCTCGACCCGCGGCTGCTTCGGCGGCTGCTCCTTCTGCGCGATCACGCTGCATCAGGGCCGCATCGTGCAATCGCGCTCCGAGGAAAGCATACTGGAAGAAGTTGGCAAGCTTCCCGAAGTTCCGGGCTTCAAGGGCATCGTGAGCGATATCGGCGGGCCAACCGCTAATATGTACAAGCTCCGCTGCAAGTCCACCGAGATTCAGTCCAAGTGCCGTAAACTCTCGTGCGTGCACCCGAAGGTCTGCCCGCATCTGCACACTGACCACACGCCCCAGGTCGAACTGCTGGAGAAAGCGCGCGCGCTGCCGGGTATCCGCAAGATCCATATCGCGAGCGGCCTCCGTTATGATCTCTCGCTCGCCGACAAGGTTTCCGGCGAGAAGTACATGGAAGACCTGATCACCCACCACGTGGGTGGGCATCTTAAGGTCGCGCCCGAGCATATGGACGACCAGGTCCTGCACCTGATGAAGAAGCCGGGCCTGAAGAACTTCGATGAGTTCGTCAGCTACTTCGAGAAGATCTCGGAGAAGGCCGGCAAAGAGCAGTACGTGGTCCCCTACTTCATTTCGGGCTTTCCCGGCACGACGCACGAGCAGATGGAAACGGTTTACGACTACTTGAAGGAGAAGGGCTGGAACCTTCAACAGGTCCAGGCTTTCATCCCGACGCCGATGACGCTTGCCACCGCCATGTACTGGACTGGCATCGATCCGATGTCTAAAAAGCAGCTTTACGTCGCCAAAGACTGGAAGGACCGCAAGATCCAGCAGGCGCTCTTGCAGCCCCAGAAACCCGAGAACCGCGAGATCCTGCGCGAATACCGCGAAAAGTCCGGGCGTGCGGAAGCCGCCGGCGGGCAGAAGAAGGACTACGGCACCTGCGACCCGCGCACACCCAAGGCACTCAGAGGCGACGGCCGCAAACGCTCGCTCGTGAATCCGCCCAAGTCCAAGATGGGCCGCAAGCTCCTGCTCGACACGCGCTAAATGGTGCCTGACACCTTTTGGTAGCAGATCTGCGTCATTTCAGTAGAATTCTACGCGCGCATGAAGTGCCCGCAATGACGCGGATCTGCTACCAAAAGGTGTCAGGCACCATTTCGACCACTTAGCTTCAGGCCCAGCTCGGCGCCGAGGAAAGAGAGCCCGAAAATCAGCGGGAAAAAGAGCGCGTATCCCATTCCGAGCCCCAGTGCGAGGGAACTGAAATCTGGGTTTCCCCAGGCGGCGGGATCGTGACTAGCCAGGGAATGGATCCAGATTCCTTTGGCGGGAACCTGGCAGACGAACTCCAGGAGGCTGGACCAGGCGATCGCACGAAAGCGGTTCAACCCGAAGCGGTAAGTGGCCAGCACGGAGAACGCAAAGATGAGTCCTATGCGGAGCACCGCAAACAAAGTGTTCCCCAGTCCGTCGCCCAACGACTGCACGAGCGTGGGTCCAATCACGGTCAAGTTCAGAAGTTGGAGAACCAGAACCGCTAGCGCAGCCAAGAAGAGTTGATTTGGGTTTTTCATGATTCTTGTGCAAGGAATCAAACTGGTTTACACCTGTCAAGAACGCAGGTTAGAGTTTCGGAAACGTCAGGAGATCCACAACCATGAGCGACATCACGACCTACAAACCCGACATCCTGGTGACCGGGGCCAAGACTCTCTCGGACGTGAACGATGATGTCTGCGCGCCGGTCGAAAACTTTCCGACCAAGCTCTGGTGGGGGTGCTTCCTTTTCACGCTTTTCGCGATGGCGATCTGGGCGTTCAGTGTCGGAAGTTTCGTCCTGATCGGACAGGGCGTGCTCGGCCTCAACCAGCCCAGCGGCTGGGGTACTGACATCACGAACTTCGTTTTCTGGGTCGGTATTGGCCACGCCGGCACCCTGATCTCCGCGATTCTTTTCCTTTTTCGCCAGCGCTGGAGAACCGCGATCAACCGGTCCGCCGAAGCGATGACGATCTTCGCGGTCATCACCGCGCTTAGTTTCCCGCTGCTGCACACGGGCCGCCCGTGGTACGCGGCTTACTGGCTGCTACCTTATCCCAACCAGCGCCAGCTCTGGGTCAACTTTCGCTCTCCCCTGCTCTGGGACGTCTTCGCCGTCTCCACTTACTTCACGATCTCGGCCGTCTTCTGGTTCGTGGGTCTGATCCCAGATCTTGCGTCCGTTCGCGATCGCGCGAAGAACCCCATCCGTAAGGCGATTTACACGCTCCTGTCGCTCGGCTGGAGAGGTTCCAACAAAAACTGGATGCACTACGAGATCACCTATCTGATTCTGGCCGGCCTCTCGACGCCGCTCGTGCTGTCCGTGCATACCATCGTCTCGTTCGACTTCGCGACGTCGCTCATCCCGGGTTGGCATACGACGATCTTCCCGCCTTACTTCGTCGCCGGCGCCATCTTCTCGGGCTTCGCGATGGTGCTCACGCTTCTCGTGATCATGCGCGAAGTCTTCAACTTCAAGAGCTACATCACACTCGATCACCTGGAGCGGATGAATAAGATCATCCTCACAACCGGCATGATCGTCGGTTACGCCTACGCCTGCGAGTTCTTCATCGCCTGGTACTCGGGCAGCGCGTTCGAGCGCTTCACGTTCATCAACCGGGCGTTCGGCCCGTACTGGTGGGCCTACTGGATCATGACCTCCTGTAACGTGCTCTCGCCCCAGATCTTCTGGTTCCGCTGGGCGCGCCGGAGCATCCCGGTGATGTTCGTCATCTCGCTCTTCGTGAACATCGGCATGTGGTTCGAGCGTTACGTGATCGTCGTCACCTCGCTCCACCGCGACTTCCTTCCGTCGTCATGGAAAGCTTACTTCCCGACCTGGTACGACTGGGGCTGGACGTTCGGCAGCTTCGGGCTGTTCTTCATGCTGTTCCTGCTGTTCGTGCGCTTCCTGCCGGCGATCGCCATGGCCGAGATCAAATCAGTCATGCCACAGCCAGGACGCGACGCACATTAGGTCGTCCGCTCCTGTTCAGACGCGGCATGAGGTTCGCATTCCTCTAGGGAAGAGTGAACCGCACGAATCGCGTTCTCTTCAATCCACGCCGCCTGTCCACACTCGTGGCGACTCACCTCATGGACACGCCGGTCGAGGAAGCGTTCGACCGTCTGACTCGAATGGCCGCCCGTTTGGTCGGTGCGCCCGTCAGCCTGGTCTCGCTAGTGGACGAGAAGCGGGAGTTTTTCAAAAGCTCGTTCGGTCTACCGGCCGAGCTCGCCTTGTGCCGAGAGATTCCGGTCGCAGAATCCTTTTGCAAGCATGTGATTGAGTCCAAGAGTCCCTGGGTCATCGATAACGCCTGCGTGGACCCGATCATGAAGACCAATTCCACGGTCACGGACCTCGGAATCTGCGCCTACGCCGGCATCCCGCTCACGATGCCGAACGGAGAAGTCATCGGAACATTCTGCGTGCTCGACTTCAAACCGCGCCGCTGGAAGAAAAGCCAGATCGCGCTGCTTCAGGATCTCGCCGCCTCGGTGATGACGGAGATCGAGCTTCGGATGCTGAGCCTGAAGCAGACGGAGTCGATGGAAGTACTCACCCACGACCTGAAAAACCCGCTGTCGGCGATCTTTCTTCTCACGGATCACCTGGAACGCGCGGCCACCCGCAACGGCAACCACCCGCTCGCCGAAGCACTTTCGAAAATACGCGAATCGTCCCAACGCATGCGGAACGTAATCGCAAGCTTAGTGCATCTCAACCACTTCACGGTCGGAGTGCACGCCTCGGCCGACGATCTCGTTGATCTCGGGCAACTGATCCAAAATACTCTCAAGGAGACCCGATCGATCGCCGCAACGGTCGAGCCCGGCCTCCGGGGGTTCGGGATTGTGCGCGGCCAGCGCGACGAGCTCGAGCTTGCGCTCACTAATCTTCTGACTGCCGCCGCTGAGATGATCCACGGACGCGGGACAATATCAGTTCGGGCGCTCGAGCGCACCGACCGCAGCGGCTTGGGCATTCGGGTCGAAGTGGATCACGGCGAGCCGATCCTCGATGAAGAAATTCTAGGGCTCTTCGACCCGGACCTGGGCAAAGGGGCGGTCCTACGAAAAGGCACGAAGCTCGGCCTATTTCTCGCGCGCGAGATTGTGACCTGCCAAGGCGGCGAGTTGCGCGTTGCGCGGCTGCCCCGATTCGGCGCCGGCGAGACCATCGAATTTGAACTTCTGTTGCCGAAGGTCCAAACGGACGCGATCGCCGCTTAAGCTTCCGGAAAGAGCAGCTTCTCGGCGGCGTCGGGCGAGAGCGAGCCAGAAGCGACTCCGCGAAGCACCGTCATGCGGGCTTCGTGCAGAGTGATCGAACCGGAGGGAGCCGGCACAGTATCCAGCTGATCCGTAGCGGCGGGAGAAGCCGGCATCGCTCCGCTGCGGGACATAATCGAAGCGATCTTCGCGCGGAAGTCGCCGGGCAGGCTTCGCTCGAACTCTTCCATGTCGCGGGAGACGTCGAAGCCACCCATCATATTGTGCATGAGAGTCTGCATCCGGCCGAGCTGAGCCGGCGTGAGCTGCTGCATGAGCTGCGAGAGCTCGGCC